>QMUB01000062.1 GCA_003663695.1 Thermococci archaeon
CCTACGAGGGTGGAAGGCTAAGCATGTTGATAATCCTGCCGGAGAAAGGATCTATTGGAAAAGTGGAGAAGAGGATAAACCCTGAGTTCATCCAAAGGCTTCTCAGGAGCATGAAAGCCGAGAGAGTGAAAGTTACACTGCCGAAGTTCAAATTTGAAACGAGCTATAAACTCAAGGATACCCTTATGAAAATGGGAATGAGGGAAGCCTTCAGCAACAGCGCTGATTTCACCGGAATATCCGATGGTTCTTTGGCAATAAGCCAAGTAATCCACAAGACATTCATCTCAGTGGCAGAAAATGGTACAGAGGCGGCAGCGGCAACTGCCCTCACCATAACCGCTTTAGCCCCTATCGGAGAGGAGGTGAAGGTCTTCAAAGCGGATCATCCCTTCATATTCCTTATCTATGAGAGGGAGAGTGGAGCTATACTCTTCATGGGCAGGCTTGTGGATCCGAGGGGATAAACTTCCAAGGAAGCACTTTTAAACCCCTCCTCTCTTAAATCACCTCATGCCCGCATGGAAGGATGGAAAGCTCGGACTGCCCATTGGTGAAGCGGTTAAAATTTTCCCGGAGCTTGGAAAGTATCTCGACGAACGCGGGAAGCTCGACTTCTCGAATAGAGAGGCAAGGATCCTCTACAACAGGGCTGTAGCCAGAGCCCTTTTTGGACTCGATATTGAATACAATCCCCGTGGGCTTGTAACTCCACCAATATCGAGGTACATCTTTTTGAAGACCTTTCTAAGGGAGGGTGAGAAGGTTTTGGAGATAGGAACTGGACACACGGCAATGATGGCACTTATGGCCGAGAAGCTTTTCAGCTGCAGGGTAACGGCAACGGAGCTCGATAATGAATTTTTTGAGTATGCAAAAGCTAATATAAAACGGAATAACGCCAAGGTGAATTTGGTCAAGAGCAACGGAGGAATAATCAAAAACGTTGTGTCTGAAGGTGAAAGGTTCGACGTTATTTTTTCGGCTCCGCCCTATTATGAGAGACCGACGAAGGGGGTTCTAACTGAGAGGGAAGGCGTCGGAGGCGGAAAATACGGTGAGAGTTTTTCAAACCGGCTCTTAACCGAGGCTCTGGACTATTTAAAATCCGGAGGCAGGGTTGCTCTCTTTCTCCCGGATAAGGAGGCACTCCTTCAAGCAATAAGCAAGCATGCAGAAAAGCTTGGATATTCAGTTAAGGACATAAAATTTAGAGTTGGAACAAGGTGGAGGCATTCTCTAATTGCATTGAAATAGAAAAAGAAAGAAATCACGCCTCTATTAACGCTATCACCTGTTCCTGAGAGACTTCTTCATTCTCTTTTACCAGTATTCTGAGCTTTCCCTTCGCGGGTGCCTTTATGTGAAGTGTAACCTTTTCTATCATGATCTCTGCTATTTCTTCACCCTCCTTTACAAAATCTCCATCATTCTTGTACCAGTGGAGCAGGACTCCTTTCTTCTCCTCTTTCGTTGTTCTTGGAACTTTTACCTCCAATTCCATTAAACTCCCTCAGATCATTTCTTTAACTGTTTCCATGATTTTTTCCTTATCTGGGAGCACATACTTCTCAAGGGCTCTGCTGTAGGGCACGGGGACGTCGGGATATGCTATCCTTCTTGGTAGAGCTTTAAGCTCATTTCCAATCCTCTCAACGACTGTGGATATTATCTCACCGCTCATTCCATAGCTCATATAGTCCTCATCCACTACCAACAAGCGTCCTGTCTTTTTAACGGAGCCTATGAGGGTCTCCTTATCAAGGGGAACGAGCGTTCTCAGATCAATAATTTCGGCACTTATTCCCTCTTTTTCAAGCTCTTCAGCAGCCCAGAGAGCTTCGTAAACCATTCTTGAGATGGTAGCAATCGTGATGTCACTACCCTCCTTCACAACTTTAGCTTCTCCTATCGGTATAGTGTAGGGTTCTTCGGGGACTTCAACGGTTGCCTCATCCGGTGAGGGCATCCACCCAAGTCCCATGAGTCCTTTGTGGAAGAAGTACATTACCGGATTGTCATCCCGAATTGCTGAAATCATCAATCCCTTTGCGTCATAGGAGTTTGATGGAATCACTATCTTCAAGCCTGGGACGTGAGCAAACAATCCATATAGGCACTGTGAGTGCTGTGCTGCATCGCTGTAGCCACCTCCTATTGCCGTCATTATGACTACGGGCATCTTCACTTGGCCCCCTGACATGTAATGTGCCTTGGCTATGTGGTTATAGATTTGATCCATGGCAACTCCAAAAAAGTCCACGAACATAAGCTCAACAATCGGTCTCATTCCTTTGGATGCCGCTCCAAGTGCCGCCCCTATGAATGCGGATTCGCTTATGGGTGTGTCCCTAATCCTCTCAGGGCCGAACTTCTCCAGAAGGCCGTTCGTGGCACCGAATATTCCTCCATATACTCCGATATCTTCCCCCATTACAAAGATGCCTTCGTCACGCTCCATTTCCTGTGCTATCGCCTCGGATATGGCTTTATACATTGGAAGTTTCCTTGTCATCTCATTCACCTCCCGCAAAAACGCCCTTTAGGGCTTCTTCAGGCTCGGGATAGGGGCTTTTCACGGCGAAATCAATTATTTCCTGAACTTCTTTCTCATTTTCCTCTTTGATCCTGTTTAGCTCCTCTTCCGTCGTGATTCCCTTCTCTAAGAGGAGTTTTTCAAAATTGAGGAGCGGATCTTTCTCTTTTGCAAGCTCAAAATCCTCTTTCGGTCTGTATGCCTGGGGGTCTCCCTCGAAGTGTCCTCTGAGTCTGTAAACTCTTACCTCAATCAAGCTTGGCCCTTCCCCTCTTCTAGCTCTCTCAACAGCTTCCTTTGCGACCTCATAAACGGCTATAACATCGGCTCCATCTACACTGACTCCGGGAATTCCATAGGCTTTTGCTCTCTCACTGTTCTTTGCAACCGCCGTAGATTTATCCTTTGGAACAGAAATTGCCCATCCATTGTCCTCTATTAGGAATATCACGGGCAGCTTCCACAATGCCGCTAAATTTAGTGCCTCATGGAAAGTTCCCTGATTTGCGGCTCCATCTCCACCAACGGCGACTGCAACGTAATTCTCTCCTTTTAACTTAGCCGCAATGCCAACTCCCACTGCCTGTGGAAAGCTCGCACCAACTATGCCGCTGCAGCTGAAGTTTTTGCTCGCATCAAATAGATGCATATGTCCTCCCTTTCCTCCTGAAAGCCCTGTGGCTTTTCCAAAGATCTCAGCGGTCATCCTTTTCAAATCCACGCCCTTTGCTATTGCAAAATGGTGTGCCCTGTGGGTTCCTATAACGGCATCCTCATCCTTCAAATGGATGCACATCCCAACGGCTGCAGACTCCTGTCCCGGGGATAGATGGAGCTCTCCAGGTATAGGGCCGGCGGAAATGTCAAATAGGGGTGTTTTCCCTTCATAGTACCACTTCGCAAGTGTCTCCTCGTATGTTCTAATCTTGTGCATTTTTTTATACATCTCCAGCAGGGTTTCCTTAGGTATTTCCTCCACTCCCATTTCCTCACCTTCTTTCAGTTTGTATTTTAGAAGGGCTTATTGGATGGATAAAAATAAAAGAAAGAGTCATTTAGGTTTGATTTCAATTTTCACTGGAGTTGGGTTCTTTAAATTGTCAGTAACAGGACACCTCTCCTCAACTTCTTTGAGAAGTTCCTCGAGCTTCTCTTTTGTAGTATCTGACTCAATGTAGACTGTGGCTTTTATTTCCTTGTATCCTGCCCTCTCTTTCTTTGAAATCCCTTGAAACTTCTCGGGATTAAGTCTCCCCTCCAAGGCAAATTCCAATGACCGAATGTTTATCCCTTTCTCACTTGCAATACCTTTAATAGTCACGTTCAGGCATCCTGCAAGTGCCACTAGTATATACTCCACAGGATTGGGGCCTTCATCGGTCCCTCCGATCTCTGCGGGTTCGTCGACTATCATCTCGAAGTTTCTAACCTTTGCCAGAAGTTTGGTATCCGAGAGGGATTTTCCAGTTATATAAAAAGTCCATTCTTCCACCCGCATCACCCGAATATACTATCCCCGCTTTTGTTCTCCAGCCCCGGATGAATGTCAAACCTAACAACACCAACGGGGACTTTTCCTTCAATGGCTTCGACAATTTTTGCCACACCTTGGTTTCCAAATCCTCCACAGAGCTCGATTGCCGCGATTCCTTCCTCAACAAGCTCTTTCGCTACCATGCAGGCTTCTTTATAGTGTTTATCTCCAACCACATGAAGCTCTACACTCGGAGTTTTAACTACTGCCCTATGCTTCTTCGGATCTGCCTCAGGGGCCAAAAACATGAAAGCAGCCTTAAGCTCACCCATACATACACCTCCTATCTTTAATGCATTCAACTTCAGTCTTCCCACGACCACGGACCTATTCCATATTCATCCGCGTACTTCCTAACAGTCTCATCCAAATTTTTCACAACAACAGCAACCTGAAGCACGTCCGTAAATATAGGTTTTTCCACAATCCTCACTCCCATCTTTTTAAAAATTTGGAGGTCAAAGGACCTCCCTTACAGCTTTCTCAATCTTCTCGGTGCTTGGTATCCACTCACTCTCAAGGGCGGGGCTGAAGGGAACGGGAGTTGCTGGTGGTGTCACTATCTTTACGGGAGCTTTTAAACTATCGAAGGCTTTGCTGGCAGCAAGAGCAGCAATATCCGATGCAAAACTAGCTCTTGGATACCCCTCATCAACTACAACGAGCTTTCCGGTCTTTTTTATGGAGTTGATAATTGTGTCCACATCAAGAGGAACTATTGTCCTTGGATCAACAACCTCTACACTTACGCCTTCTTTCTCGAGCTTCTCCGCAACTTCAAGGGATTTATGAACCATCGCAGCAGTTGCAACGATTGTGATATCTTTTCCTTCCCTCTTGACATCAGCCTCCCCCAAGGGTATTGAATATGGCTCTTCTGGAACCTCTCCCTTAATTGCGTAGAGTCCCTTGTGTTCTATGAATATCACGGGATCATCATCCTCTATTGAGGAAATCAAGAGTCCTTTCGCATCGTAGGGTGTTGAGGGCATGACAACCTTCAAACCCGGAACGTGAGAGAACAGCGCATGAAGCGATTGTGAATGCTGTGCCGCCGCCGAAAATCCGGCTCCACAGGTGGTTCTAAGAACCATGGAAATCTTGGCTTTCCCTCCAAACATGTACCTCATCTTTGCAGCTTGGTTGTAGAGCTGGTCAAAGGTCACCCCGAGGAAATCTATGAACATGAGTTCTACTACTGGTCTCAGCAAACCTGTAGCTGCTGCACCGACGGCAGTTCCTATAAATCCACTCTCGGCGATTGGAGTGTCCCTAACCCTTTCGGGTCCATATTTATCATAGAGCCCTGCGGTTACGCCGTAAATTCCTCCATAAACTCCAACATCTTCTCCCATAACCACAACTTTTGGATCCTTTGACATTTCGTAGTCAAGAGCCTCGTTCAGCGCCTGCGCAAAAGTAATCTCCCTTACCACTGCCATACTAGCACCCCCTTGGTCGGCGTGGAGAACACGTCTTCAAGAACCTCCTCCTTTGAGGGCCATGGACTCTCTTCAGCAAACTTAACCGCTTCCTCGATTTCCTTCTTTACCTTATCCCATATTGCATTGAGCTCCTCTTTTGTTACAATCCCCTTCTCCAGGAGCTTCTGCTCAAAGAGCTTTATCGGGTCCTTGTTCTTCTTCCACCATTCTATTTCTTCCTTTGACCTGTAAACCTGAGGATCACCTTCAAAATGCCCTCTAAACCTGTAAGTCTTAGCCTCTATGAGGGTGGGACCTTCTCCCCTTCTGGCACGTTCAATGGCTTCCTTGGCCACCTCATAAACCGCTAGAACATCCTGTCCATCAACACTAACCCCCGGGATACCATAGGCCTTTCCTCTCTCCGCAACGCTTTTGATGGTCTGCTGCTTGTCATAGGGGAGAGATATCTGATACTGGTTGTTTTCACATACGAACACCACAGGGAGCTTCCATATTGCTGCTAGGTTTATTCCTTCATGAAAGTTCTGCTGGTTGGAAGCACCATCGCCAAAGAATGCCACTGCAACTCTATCGAGACCATTTAGCTTTATGCCCAAACCAGCTCCCACGGCATGTGGGATTCCTCCACCAACCATACCGTTAGCTCCCAGCTCACCAACGTCGAGGTCAGCTATATGCATTGAGCCTCCTTTTCCTTTCCCACTTCCTGTTTTCTTACCAAAGAGCTCGGCCATTGAGGCTTTAATATCTCCACCTTTTGAAATATAATGTCCGTGCCCTCTGTGAGTGCTGGTTATGTAGTCATCTTTCCTCAAGTTTGCCATTACGCCAACGGCAACTGCTTCTTCTCCTACATACAGATGGACAAATCCGGGTATTTTTCCCTGAGCAAAGAGCTCTGCAACTCTCTCTTCATGTACTCTAATTCTTACCATCGTTTCATACATCCACAAAAGTTCCTCCTTCGAAATCTCCTCCACAGGCATATTTTTTCCTCCACATGGTTTTGATTAAAACAGAATGACTCTATCAAAATAGACTTAATCGTGATGTTGTTTGTAAAATCTAGTATATACGTATTTCGCAAGCGTTATATAGGATATGTAACCTATGAAATATTGATTTATGGGGGTAATATCATGGTAAAAGTAAATGTAATTATGCCAAAGTTTGGTATGACAATGAAAAAGGGTGCCATAGTGGAGTGGAAGAAAAAAGCAGGTGCTAGGGTAGAAAAGGGGGAGATCATTGCCGTTGTGGAATCCGAGAAGATAACAGGGGAAGTTGAGGCTCCAGCATCGGGTACCCTTGTGGAAGTTCTTCATGATGTAGGGGATGAAGTTCCCGTGGGAGAACCCATCGCAATAATTGAAACAGAAGAGTGATTTTATGAGCGAAGAAGAGGTTAGGTTGATTGCAGAGCAGTATGATGTTGATCTCTCGAAGATTAAGGGTTCTGGACCAAATGGAAAGGTTAC
>QMUB01000063.1 GCA_003663695.1 Thermococci archaeon
ACCTCCTCTTTTCTTCTAACAAAACCCAGAAGCGAGGATTGCTTCTCTCTTTTCACCATATCCTCCACCTTCCTGAGGGTGGCAAACATAACCTTCTCCTTCCTCCTGGCGCTCCAGTAATACGCCTCGTCTC
Organism: Thermococci archaeon; assembly: GCA_003663695.1. GTDB lineage: Archaea > Methanobacteriota_B > Thermococci > Thermococcales > Thermococcaceae > Palaeococcus. The sequence goes on from QMUB01000063.1 coordinate 134, forward strand.
TGGTTCCTTTAGCCATTAGAATAATTACTTTTCCGGGCATGTGCCTCCCCGTCCTCCCACGGCGCTGGATACTTCTTATTGCTGAGGGAACAGGTTCATAGAAGATTACAAGATCAACTTCGGGCACGTCCAGACCTTCTTCCCCTACGCTTGTGGCAACCAAAATATTGAAAGTCCCCCGGGAGAACAGATCAAGAACTTCCTTCTGCTTTTTTTGATTCATTCCCTTATCCTTAACTCTGTTTGCCTGACCAACAAAGCGAACGGCTTTAAATCCTCTCTTATTAATTTCAGCTGCAATTTTTTTTGAAGTATCCCTGTAGTTTGTGAAGACTATTATCTTGGAGTTCGGCTTTTGATTCATCTGATTTTCGATGAGCTCAAAGAGCCTGTCCATTTTGGGATGGTCGAGACCGAGCTCCCTGGCTTGATTTAAGAGATAGATTGCCTTCTTCATCCTGGCATCTTCCATCAAGATGTTTGCGGACTTTGTTTTTCCTCCTTTAGCCTCGTGATGAAGCTTTCTCAAATAAGCCGCCAAGGTGCTCAAGCCCTGGGTCTCCAAAAGCTCTATTGCATGATGGAGCTTCATTGCCATCGCCTGATAGAGCATCAACCTCCCAATACCATAGTTTCCTCTAGCAACCTCGGCATTTATCTTTCTCCCGGCTTCGAGGACTTCTTTTTTGGGCAGATCCGCCGAATAGGAGCTGACTAATCCGGCTTCCTTCAGAGGTTTGAGCGCTCCCCTGAGCATTTCCCTCAGGAGTTTTCTGACCTCCTTGTAAAGTTCGGGAAGCTCCACTTCAACCCAGTTTAACTTTATTCCCTGGATATAGGGCTTGACGTCGGGGGAATTTTCATTTCTAACCTCAATGTGTTTTATGTGAAGGTTTTTTACAATCTCTTTGATTTTTTCCTCACTGCTGCCTGGAGATGCCGTTAATCCGAGGATTAGAGGATGTTCTGCCTGTCTCATATATTCCCTCGCTATGTAAACATATGCATAATTCCCGACTGCCCTGTGGGCTTCATCGAGAATCAGAAGAGAAACATCCTCCATGGAGATGCGTCCCACGACCAGGTCATTCTCTATGGTTTGGGGGGTTGCAGTTATTATGATGCTCTTTCTCCAGATTTCACTCCTCTTATTTGGAGAAATCTCTCCTGTGAGAATATTTACCTTTTCTACAGGAACATCAAAGAGTCTAACAAAGCTCTCTCTGTGCTGGAGAGCTAAGGGTTTTGTAGGTGCCAGCATCAAAATTTTGCCCCCATATTTAGAAAGCCGATAATCCGCTATCATTTGGGCAATCAATGTTTTTCCCAGTCCTGTTGGCAAAACGACTAGGGAGTTTATTTCCTTGCATCTGGCAAATATAACCTCCTGATAAATGCGGGGCTTGATGAGGTCTTTCCGCAGGTACATGCTTATCCTAATAGTTTTATACAGATGAGTTTATAAATTCCACCATTTTGTTAGGCTAGCCGAAAAGCTTTTAAGTTTTTGTGCATATGCACATAATAGAAGGAGGTGATGTAAATGAAGATTGCAATACCGAGCTCAAACGGTGGAGGATTGGAGGATACGGTGGCCCCTGTCTTTGCAAGAGCTCCCGTCTTCACGATTGTGGATGTTGAGAATAATGAGATAAGGAATGTCAGGACGCTTCAAAATCAAGCAGCGTACGCGGGAGGAGGAGCAGGGCCAATGGCTGCACAAATGCTCATAAATGAGGGTGTTGATACAGTAATAGCAGCTCAAGTAGGCCCAAACGCTATAGGAGCTATTCAAGCGGCAGGGATCAAATACTATACATTCCCAGCAGGGACTCCAATAAAGGAAGCTGTTGAGAGCGTTATACAGGGTAAAGCGCCATCTCAAACAGCGCCAGTGTTTCCACAAGCCCCCACTTATGGTCCAGTGCCAGCACAAGCCGGGCAGTATTATCCCCCCGCTCCGCCATATCCCGCCTATGGTTATGGGTTTGGCTTTGGAAGGGGATTTGGCTTTGGGAGAGGTAGAGGAAGAGGATTTGGAAGAGGAAGAGGAGGCCATGGATTGGGGGCTCGCCTTGGCTACTGCCCCTGGACAGGAATGCCAAACAGGAGAAGCTGGCTTGCCAGATTCTTCAGGTGGTGGTAAACCCCTTCTTTTCTATTTTGAGGTGGTATCATGCCAAGAGGTAGAGGTTTTTATGCTTCTCCCAGAGGAGCTTACGGGTTGCTTGATTTGCTGCTGCTAATTGGCATAGTCTACTTTTTGATAAAGCTCTTTATTGCTGCGGCTCCTTATGCACTGGGCTTGATAGCCCTTCTTGTTTTGAGGGAGTTTTTAAGAGGGCCGAGGTTTTGGTAGCCATGATACTGTTGGGACAATTGTGGCATGCTCGCCAATACTCTCTTTTACGAGCATTATCAAAACTCCTAACAGTACCATACTCATCGCATAAAACTTTATAAATTAGATTAGACAAACCGAACTTCAAACAAACCAGAGGTGATTTTCATGCGCATTATAGTTCCAACCACAAGGGGAGGATTGGATGACTTTGTGAGTCAGGCATTTGGAAGGGCTCAGACCTTCACAATAGTAGATGTGGATGAAAATGGAAACATTTCCAATGTTCAAGTGGTTCCAAATCCGGGAATAAATGCTCCTAGAGGGGCTGGTATTCAAGCGGCACAGTTTTGCATAAATCAAGGTGCAGGGCTTGTTATAGGGGTTACCTTTGGACCAAACTCTTCCCAAGTCCTTCAAGCTTCGGGAATAAGATTCGTCTCTGCTGCTCCAAATATGACGGTTGAACAGGCTATCCAAGCATTTTTTAGAGGAGAGTTAACCCAGGCGGTTTTCGGCCCCGAAGGAGGTGGCATGGGCAGAGGAATGGGGCGCGGAAGGGGAAGATGGTGATTTTTCTATTGCCCATCTCATTGGCCTTTTCTTCCTATTATCCATCTCAAAAGCACAAAGATTGTTAAGCTCATGCCTATCAATATTACGGATATAGGTCTCGATGCTCTCAACCCGTAGTTGTTGAAGTATTCCATAACGAGAACCTGTGCCGTCTTGGGATAATAAGCTATTATCAAAATCGCGCCCACTTCACTTATAGCCCTCGCCCATGTCATTATTGCCCCGCTGAAAATGCTTGGGAGGGCGAGAGGAAGGCTCACAGTGAAGAAGGCTCTAAGCTTTGAAGCACCAAGAGTTCTCGCCACATACTCAAGCTTCTCATCAACGCTTAGAAATCCATCTCGAGCTGCATTAATTGTAAAAGGTGCAGAAACAAAGAGCATTGCCATTATTATTCCTAGATAGCTATCCAGAATCCTGTTTGAAAAGGTCACGAGGAGCATTATACCCACGACGGAATGGGGTATTACTATGGGAACATCAACAACTGCCTGCACTGCACTCTTTCCAATAAAATCCATTCTGGCAAGCACATAACCAAGGGGAACTCCAAAGAAGAGGGAAATTACCATGGTGGCTGTTGATGTGAACAGGGAATTCCTTAGGGATTCCAAAACTAAGGGATCATGGAGAGTTTTAAACACCATTTCCATATCGAAAGCCTGTTTCAGGAAAATCACAAATATGGGAAGAACTATGTAGAGTACCAAGAAACTCCCAAGCAGTGCAAAAAATGCAGTGGTGTAGTCGCGTCCCATGGTTACCCCCTTAAAGTGGATGGAACCCCCTATTTAAAAATTCCGCATTGTTTAATGATTTTGTTAAATAGAGAGCAGGATACATTAAAGGGGCTGTCAGCCCCCTATTTTTACCAGATCTTTTATCTCATCCGGCACATTTCCAAAGGCTACGGGCGGATTTATGAACTCCTGATGATTTTTGGCAAAAATTTCCTTTCCCTTGTTACTTAACAGGAATTTCAGGAATTCGAGGGCGAGCTCTCTGTTTGGAGCATCCTTAGGAACGGTCACACCATAAACAATGGGTTTGGCTTTTATCTTCTTGCCCGTAGAACCAAGAGTTACACTTACTCGACCGTAATAATCCGCCTTTGTGAAGTCCTTGAGGTTTATTTCTTCCGGAAGCTCTATGTATTTAAGATTGTGCTGCTCGGCAACGCTCTTGTATATGAAGAAGTAATCTAAGCTCCCGCTTTCAACCAAACCAGTTAGATCCGTTTCCTTTGGTCTTATCACAAGGCGCTTATCCCTAACCTGAATTTCCTTCGGAGCGTAAATCTCGCTTCCATTTGCCACTATGTTGGTGTTTTTTTCTATAAGCTCCTTGAAGATGGACTTCCCGTAATAGAGGCTCGCGAGCTCTGTGACCATGATGCTACGATAGCCACAGGGATCTTGATTTGGATCGCTGAAACCGAATGAAACATCGGGTTTAGCTAAGATCTCGTACCAGTTGTCCGGATTTATTTCATCCGCATACCTGCTCTTATCTGTAAAAGCTATTACAATTTCATTCGTGGCGAAGAGGACGTAGAAATCGGTATAATTTGGAACCATCAGCTGGGGAATGAGTGTATAATCAGCAACCCCCACTATGTCCGCATGCTTTCCAAGATCCGTGACCTTTCTAACTGCCATGACACTTCCGCTTGCCTCGTCTTGAAATGTAACTTTAACTCCAAGGTTTTTTTCAGCATACACTGAAAATTCATCCTCCAAATCCTTGAAAGGGACACTCAGAGAACCCGCGTGGAAGATTGTTAGTTTAATTTCGGCTTTCGAAGAGGATCCTCCTGTTGATGTCCCCGTGTCCATGGGTTCTCCACTTATGCATCCCGCTGCAATCATGACAAGAACCAAAACTCCCAGCAGGACTAAGGGCACACTCTTTTTCATGGCACCACCGTAAAAATACCCACCCCTAGAGAATTTAAACATTTCCGTAAACAAGAAAGCTTAATATTAAACAAGAATGCTTAAAACTCAAAGCCAATTTTTATTCCAAAGTGCTCCTCAATGCTCCTCAAAAGGGGCAGAATTCTGTCCTTTGGAATCTTCTCCGAATATTTGTAAAGCGCTGCGAGTTCCTTTACCTCCTCTTCCTTAAGCTCTTTGTTCTCCACTATGTACTCCAGCAGAGCGGTGATAACTCCGCTCCAGCTTTCCTCTTTAAGCGGGAGCTTTTTCCATGAGCCGTCATGTATGTAAAATCGCCTGGGAGTTCTTTCAGGTGATGCCATTGAAAGGAGAACGAACTTTGATATGAAGTCATCTGGAAGAGTAATGGAGCTTTTCAGATACTCAAATAACATATCAGCGGAAAATCCCGCTCTTTTAAGCTCTCTAAAGCTCTTCTCCATGTAATTCAAAAGTCTTGAAATTTTCTCGATATCCTTAATACGATCCCTGCCCAGGAGGGAGAGTTTAAGGGCGCTCTTCTTCAAAGGCTCTTTCTCCAGATCCACGGTAAATAGAACTCGGTCTCTCAGGGTGGAACCCTCTTCAAAGGCTTTTATTGAAATCCATTGAAGTCCGTTCGTTAAAATTCCATACATGACACCCTGAGAAAAACAATATTTTCCAAGTTGCCTTAGTGGTTTTTCTCTTTTTAAAACATTCACACTGAGGTTTTTGGCTTCTACAAATGAAACAATTTTTTCATCAAGAATTAGCGCATAATCCGCCCTTCCCTCATCAGTCCTCTCTTCAGGGCGAACTTCATTTGGATTGTATATGTCCCACCCAAGACTTTGAAAAATCTCTCCAATTAAGTGCTGCTTTACAGCTTCTTCATTTGCTTCGTAGAGCCGTCTATGCTGCTTGATCTTTTCAAGAACCCGGACTATGCTTTCTTCGATGTGCTCCATGTCAACACCTAAAGAACATTGGAACTCAGCATTTAAAGGCATTACCCCAGGATGGGAAAAAGAAGAGTGAGTATTATGCCTCTGTAAGAACTTTAAATGTTATTTTGCCTTCTTTTAGAAGTCTCCTGAGCTCTCCTACGAGATTTTGAGCGTTTTCAACTTCTATTTCCATCTTAATTTCACTTATTCCTGTTGCCGTTGGTGGCAGAAAGTGTATGTCTTTTATTTTACCCCTAACCTTTTCACATAACTTACTCAAAATCTTCCCTCTTTTTTCATAGGGCAATTTAATGTCCAATTCAACAATTCTCATGCGTTCCACCACTTTATTTTAGAAAATAAGGATTATATAAGCCTTTTCATGAAGGAGAATTATCAATAGGGCCTCTGGATATTCCCGGTAGTTATAAAACGAAGTGTTAGAGCGTGGGAGTAGAGGTATACAGACCAGATACGCTCTTCTTTTTACCCTTTTTCTTTTGAAAGCCTCGGGGTGGGGATTCTAAAACCGGCATTCGAACCTCTTGTAACGTAATAGGGCTTCGAAGAAGCCACCAAAGGGTTATTGTGCGGGAGGACACGGCATTCTTTCAAAACCGCTTTCGAGCGGTTAAAAACTCTGAATGGAGAGATAACCGCTCTGGGGTATGGGTAACTGCATGCGGGCCGAACCGCATGGTGATGGGCCCGTAAACCTCATTGGAACCCTCGCAAAGGGGAGGAGGTCAGAGGTTCTAACAACATCATCTCCAACATCATGCTCACTTTCGCAAACCTTAAATCATGTTTAACATACTATTCCATGCCCGGGGAGTACCTCCGAAGGAGGAGTCAATGAACTTGGGCGGGTTATTACCCCTTTATTTTACTCTTAGGATAAGAGGAATGCTTATGATAATACCCGCAAAAGAGGGTAAAACACACCATTGCCAACCTGCAATGCTTATCCTGACAGTATGATTCTATATACCGAAAGCTTTTTAACCAGCCCCGGTGCATAGGTATTGCGAGCGCGGGGGTGCCCGAGCCTGGCCAAAGGGGACG
>QMUB01000064.1 GCA_003663695.1 Thermococci archaeon
AAAAGAAATATAAAAAGGTTTCCAAAATCCCCGATTATATGAACTGAAGGGACTCCTTTATAATCCTCTCCATTTCAATGCTTTTCTTAATATCTCCAAGAACAACCGCACCCACAATTTTTACTCTTCATAAAGACCCTAACGCCCTCTTCAATCCTCTCCCCTATAACTATCTTCAACCATTTGAATTCCCTGTCCAGCTGCCCCCGTCAAAACCGGCTTAAAATCAACCATAGATACACCTCATTCAGAGTTTGACTTTCGTCATAATAAGGTTTCCTAATTAGGCTTATATAATTTTCTTTTGCAAATCTAAAATATCAAAAACAGAAATGGGGCAAAGAGGAAAACTCACTCAAGCTTCTTGTAGCACAACCACCAGTCGTAGCACTCAATTTCACCCTTCTTATTCGCTTCTTCGCGCTCCTTGATCTGTTCCTTGGTTGATGCCGGCGGAATGATGACCTTATCTCCAATGAGCTCATTGTTTGGCCATTTGTGAGGCATGGCAACCTTGTTTGCATCGCTTATCTGGAGTGCTTTGAGGGCTCTGAGAACCTCATCCCAATCCCTTCCAACCTCTGCCGGGTAGTATATTATCGCTCTAATCACACCCTTTGGATCCACTATAAAAACCGCTCTAGCCGTGGTGGTGGAGCCACTTGGGATCATGCCGAGCCTCTCTGCCAGATCACCCCTATCATCAGCTATAATTGGGAATTCAATTTCCACACTCAGATTGTCCCTTATCCATTCGATCCACTTTAAATGGCTGAATACCTGGTCGACGCTTAGACCTATGAGCTCCGCATTGAGCTCCTTGAACTTCTCGTATCTTATCTGGGCACCATAAAACTCCGTTGTACATACGGGTGTAAAGTCCGCTGGATGGCTGAAGAGGACGAACCATTTTCCCTGTTCCTTAAAATAGTCGGGCAGTTTTATCACTCCTTTGGTGGTCTTCACTTCAACCTCAGGAAACTTTTCTCCAATCACTACCATTTTTCATCACCTTTTTGTTTTTTCATCATAGCATATATGGTTCGAATATATAAACCTTTTGGTGAGAATATCGTAAGTCAAGATTTGGTTTTTCATAAAATGATACCCAATCCAGGGGACCAAAGGAAGCTATCAAGCTCTCTGTAGAAGCAGTATGGAAAATGAAAATAATGTATAGATAGAATGTTCAATCACATGGAGATTTTGATCTCCCTGGCAGCACCGCGTTTTAAAAGGATAGCCGCAATATCATTGGGGAGAACAACAAGATCGCCCTTCTTGAAGGGCCCATAGGAGTTGAGATTTCCATCCATCACTTTTGGGATATCCATCTCGAGAAGGTAAGCCCGTCTGATGGGGGATTTACTCTCTTCAATCTCAACCTCAACTTTTCGCTCAATAGGGCGCTCCTCCAGAGGCACGTTCAGGGGTTCCCTGCCTATGAAGGACACCAGAATGCTGAAGATTTTACGTTCATCTTCGGGAAGTGAATAGGGGACGCCTTTAACCGCCAGATCAACAATTTTATGGAGTCTGACCCTGACTATCTCGGTTATGAGCTCTTTTGCAATTTTAAGCTCTGCCAGAGAGAGCCTTTCTTCCACGCCTTCCCCTCTCTCCCTGGAAGATTCGGCTTTAAACTCAAGCGCCTTGATTAAACTGTCAAATTCCTTATAAAATTCTTCATCTAAAGGCTCTAGCTCTGCGCTTGCGAGTTCCCTCTCCAGGAGCTCTCTAAGCTTTATTATGTCCACTTAGATCACCCAAAAAATAAAGGAGAATCACTCCTCCACCCTCGGAGCCAGGAGGAACGTCAAGCGACCTTCATCCCTTACGGGATAATCCATCTGGAGCGGCATTTCATTCCCTATCCTCAAAATAACCTCATCACTCTTTCCAATTCCCTTGACCATATCCGCCAGATAACCTATCCCATAGGCACTCTTGGTTTCCTCCTCAACCTCTAGATCGAGCAACCCCTCATCCTCAAGCGTTAATGTGGTCTCAACCTCCTGGATCTCACCCTGGGCTTTAAATGTGAGCTCGTTCTCCTTCACTATTATCTTTATGCTGTCGCTCACGAGGGAGGCATCCTTAACAGCTTCTTTAATAACCTCACCAAGGATGACCGCTTTTGCAGTGAATGGAAGCTCGGGAAGCTCAAGCTCAAGCTCTTCAACATCTATGAGAGGTAGTCTGAATTTTCTGGTGGCTGTTCCCTGAAGTATTATCTCCAAATAATTCTCCTCTCCCTTCCTCAGGACGAGGGTATCCTTGCCCTTGGCCCTCCGCAAAATCTTCTTGAAATGATCCATGTTAACACCGACGGTTTCCTCTCCATCAACGTCATATTTTGAGAATATCTCACTCGGTAGGTCCAAATCTACAAGGACGACCCTGCTTGGATCCATTGCCCTCATGGATATGCCCTTTTCCGTAACCTTGAAGGCAGCTTCATCTATCAAATTGCTCGCTGTAGCTATCAGATCGGCAAAATCCTTTGCACCATCAAAAACTATCTCGAACATTTCTACACCTCCATCTTATTTAGAACGTCAATCATTAATTTAACTCTTTCTTTACCTCGGAATAAATAAGCTTTTCCATTATTCGTTTCAGGTATCCTCCCGTATGCCCCTCCAAGATCTTCTAAAGCCTTCCCGGCGAACTTTTTCAGAACTTCAATCTCTATACTCTCCATGAAAAGCACCTTAAAAGATTATAGAGGAGCTTTACTCGTAGCTCCTCCATGTGTATCCGCATTTGGTGCACTTGTAGAAGATGGTTGAGGGCTCATCCCCGGCCCTTGTTTGGAGCTCCCACCAGTATGCTTCCTCATTGCCGCATTTGGGACATTTCACTTTGGCAATCGGAAGCGTTCTGATGTCCTTCTCCACAACCACGACACCCTCATCGGGCTTGTGCTCCACCTTCTTTGTGACCCGATAAGCTTTGGCATCCTCTGAGTTTATGGGCTCCTCATAACCGCACTTTCTGCACACAAAAACCCCTCTTTTTCTGTCCGGAATCATCATATTCCCGCATTTGGGGCAGAATTTTACCATCTCTCCCACCTCCAAATTTCAAAATAATTTCAGCCTAAGAATGAGATGCACTGAAGAACAATAAAAGCTTAGCGGTTCATACTGTCATACTGTTGGGACAAGCAGCTTTCCTGCTTCAGGAAGTGATACCTCAGTTATCCTAACAGTATGCAGACCAGCCAAGTAAAAAAAGTACAAAAAGAAAAGCTCATTCTGGAAGTCCATGGTCGAAGGAATAGTAAACTCTTGTGTAGTTTCTCCTGAAGTAGAAGACGTCTCTCTCGACCTTCTTCGGATCTTCCTTGTCTATGAGAACGCGCTTCATGAAGTGTGCGATCTCTCTCATCTCATCTTCCTTCATTCCGACCCTCGTCATTTCCTGGACACCGATCCTCAAACCGCTTGGTGTGTTGACCTTTTCAAGTGGGTCCCATGGAAGGAGGTTCTTGTTGAGGATTATGCCCGCTTCTTCGAGTAGAGGAGCGGCCCATCCACCGCCAGCCTCATGGAGGTCGCTTACATCAACAATCACTTGGTGGCTCTCGGTGTAACCCTTGTCCTCGCCTATGACCTTGAACCCTTCTTCGGCCATTGCTTCGGCCAAGACTTTGGCGTTCTTGGTTATCTGCTCGGCATAGGCCTTACCGTATTCGAGCATCTCTGCAGCGGTCAGTGCTTTTCCTGCCATGTGGTGGAGGTGGTGGTTGCTCAATACACCGGGGAATATTGCCCATTGAAGTTTTGCAACATCCTCACCAAAGTTGTTGTAGAGTATGACACCTCCCTGAGGTCCAGGGAATGTCTTGTGGGTTGATGACGTTATTATGTCGGCACCTTCTCTAAGTGGATCCTGGAATTTTCCTCCCGCTATCAATCCCAAAACGTGGGCTGCGTCGTACATTACGTAAGCTCCAACCTCCTTGGCGACAGGGGCGAGCTCTTTAACTGGGTGCGGGAATGGATACAAAGAGCCTCCAAAGACCACAAGCTTCGGCTCAACCTCTCTTATGAGCTTTGCAGCTTTATCAACGTCTATGTTGAACTCTTCATTATCAAAGGGCCATGTGTGGACGTTCAATCCCCTCATACCCGCACTTCCAAAGCCCGCATGGCTTATATGACCTCCATGGGACGTGTGAAGGGATATTATGTGGTCACCTGGCTGTGTTAATCCAAAGAATGCCGCTTGATTGGCGTTTGTACCTGAAATGGGCCTCAAATCGGAGAAATCACTCTTAAAGAGCTCACAGAAGAGCCCTATACCTATGAGTTCGACTTCATCAACATACTTACATCCCTGATAATACCTCTGCTTTGGCCATCCCTCAGCGTATTTGTGCATAAAACCGCTTGCAACAGCCCTTGTTACACTTGGAGAAGTTATATTTTCGCTTGCAATCAGGTTTATAGTGGAGCCCCTCCACTTTTCGTGGTCTTCAAGGAAGCCCAAAATTTTCTTTCTATACTCACCATACCCCATGCTATCACCCCAACGTATTCATGCAATGAAATGTTTTACACTCATGTAATTTAAACCTTGCTTAAGCATCTTCATGACAATTCTTTTCAAACGTAAAGAAAAACTGGGGTGTTGTGGCAGATTTCTGGAAAAATGTCAAGAAAAAGGTTTAAGGTCAAAATGCATTCCTCTATGAAATGCCGATCATAAGATGATATTCTCAACAATCGCCAGAGCTCTGGGAAGGGCTTTTTTTACCTCTTCACTAAGCTCCATACCTAGTTCTATCTCCTTTGTAACTATCCCTACAAAGTGAAGCTCTACATTTTTCAAGCGCTCATCAAGCTCCATCAAAAGTTTTAGAGCATCCACAGCACCTATGAAGTGAGCGCTCCTTATCTCTGCTTTAAGTTTTTCAAAAATTTCATTTCCTTTCAGATGAACAACTTCTCCGGGAGCATACTCATCGCTCAGGATTGCATCGATGATTATCAAGCGCTCTTCCCCGTTGTAGTATCTCTGAAGTCTGAATATATCCGTGCCGACCTCGATTACATTGTATCCCCGTTGAGCTAGAAGACGCCCAACCTTAAGGCCAGCTCCATCGTCCTTCATAAGCTCATTTCCCAGAGCAAGGATTAAAGTTCTCATTGTTTCACCTCTATACCGGTGTCCTTCGCCGGGAGCAGGAAGTCCTCATCGAGGGTTGCAAGTGAAAATCCATGCTCAATGCACGTGGCGAGAATCAAGGCATCATTTGGGAGGAGAGCGTAAGTTTTGATAAGTTCTTCGGCCTTGGAGAGTATCCCCCGGGAGGAACCTACGAAACCAAAGCTCTCAAGAGCTTTGAACACCAAGTCCAGCTCTGGTGGAAGTCTTCTGACATCCCCCTTTATAGTTCTCGGTGCCACCTTGGAATAGTGGCTGAGAAGCAGGTAGACCACCTCACTAAAAACCGTCTCCGTAATGTAAAGTGCAAACTCCTGATTTTCAAAGGACTCAAGGAGTTCAACCGCCTTCTGATTGCCCTTGAAGTACTCCACCAGAAGAGAACTGTCAATCAATACCTCTTTCATAATACTCCCTCTTAAGTTCCTTCCAGGATTTGTCGGTCTTTAAGATACCTTTTAGCTTCTTCAGGGTTTCAAAAAGCTCTTCCCTGTGAGACAGGTACCACGCTTTGGCCTCGACGTCCTTCTGAATAATCTCTGCATATTTCTTGGGAACTTTCACATGGATGACAACATCAACCATTTCTTCAGACATCATACTCCCCATGTATTACTCCACAATCTACTATAAAAAAGTTGAGAAAGGCTATAGCCTTACAATGTGCACCGAACATGAGATGCACGGATCGTATGCCCTTACGGTCATCTCCGTTAGATATTTCAAGCGTTCTGCATCGTCCATGTAGTGCTTCTCTGCCATCATCCTAACGTGGCGCTCCATTATGGCCAAGTTCATTGCTGTTGGTGTGATTATGTCTGCATATGCAACCCTTCCGTCTTTGACCTCAATTGTGTATGCCACGAGTCCTCTCGGGGCCTCTGTGATGCTGACACCACGACCATCTTTTATCTCAACCTCATCTCTCGGCTTGATTGGCCACTTTGCAAGAATTTCATCTATCTCATCTATAGCCCTCTCCACGAAATACACTAGCTCGAGCGCCTGTGCAAAATTGTTGGCAAAGCAGTTATCATACCTCAAGAGCTCTTTGTATTTGCCGTAGAGTTCCCTGGCTTTTCCATAGAGTAGATCCGCATTGTTGACAACCCTCGAAATTGCACCCACCATGAAGGGCTTCTCTCTATAGAAGGAATGCTTAGCGAAGCTGTGCTCCACGACACGCTCAACTATCCACTTTTTGTAATCCTCCACTGGGAATTCAAAGCCATCGCTGACCTTAATGTAATCTCCAAAGATGCCGTAAACGCCGTTCCTTGGCTTGACAGCCATGTGTACCATTTCTCTATCCTCAACTTCGGCATACTGCTCAAATTTTGAGAACAACTCGACCGTGTACTCTGCTACGGGTAGAGCTTCCTTAAGCTCTTTCTTGAGCTCCTCAAACTGTGCCTTTGTGGGAAGCTTTCCAAAGCCTCCTAAAACTGCATTTTCTTGGTGTATTGCCCTTGATCCGATAACATCCATTATCTTTGCTCCGATGTTCTTGAGCTTCATTGCATATTCTATTTCCTTCTTGTATTTGTCAACCATTGCAAGTGGGTTTGAGTAGCCAAGGTAATCTGGAAGGACGAGCAAGTAAAGATGAAGGGCATGACTTTCAATCATGTCTCCTATGTAAACCAGGTCCCTGATGGTTTGTATTTCCTCTCTTGGTGTGAATCCAACAGCTTTTTCTGCTGCTTCTATTGCGGTAAGTTTATGTGCGGCTGAACAGAAAGAGCAAATCCGTGGATATATCGCAAGTGCTTCATCAAGCTTCTTT
>QMUB01000065.1 GCA_003663695.1 Thermococci archaeon
AAGGCTGAAAGGGAGGACATAAAAGGACCTTATGGACAGGGGAAAAAAGATATCGAGCGGCCGCAATACACACCAATCGGAAGCGGGGATGCCGTTAAAATAGGGAAAAGGGCAGATGGCACAGATGTGAAGAGCAAGCATGCCATCCTCTTTGCCGGAGATGCCGATAGCAAAAGGCACTGGAACAACCTCGATAGGGCATATAAAGCCCTCAAAAAACACGGCTTCACTGATGCTAATATAATAGTCCTGGCAGGAAATGGAAAGACAATGCCAAATGGCGCAAATGTCCCAGGATACGTTGATGGGCCGGGAACAAAGAAGGCACTCTACGAGGCGATTGTAAACGTGAGCAAGAAGATGAACAAAGATGAGCAGCTCATATTCTGGGTTTCCGACCATGGGAACAGGGAGAGGATAGATCTCGCGGTTTTGAAGGAAATATTGGATCCGGTGAAAATGCCGATCCCCCCAAGAAAGACCGCAAAGAAGCCAGAGCAGGTTTCATGGGATCTCGATGATAAGTTTCTAAAAGCAATGGCGCTTGACCCCAACAACCAGCCCTATGTGAGCATACTCGTCGAGGCAACACCTGAAGTGATCGAGTACGGTGAATCTCTCTTTAAAAACATCGCACTCTATGTGAACGGTGAAAGACTTGAGCTTGCCTTTGCTGAGCCCCTCATTGCCTACGATGATGAGCCTGATCTGGATGCCTTCGAACTTGTATATCCAACGGACGAAGCGGTTTTGCGCGGGGAAAACCTAATTGAAGTCGGATGGGGAGGAAATCCCGAGGAGTTCATGAAGTACCGCATAGTCGGGCTCATAATAAGCACGGGGGGCATAAATGAGCTCACTCCCGAAGTGATTGAACTCCCCTACGAGAAAACGCTATTTGAACTTTTAAAAGAATATGTCCCAATTTACAATGAGAATGCTGATACCTTGCCCGGGTTCATTAAAAGAATTGCTGGAAACGAGCGGATAGATCTTGAGATAGCGCTTGAAAACGGGAGCCTTCTCAACATAGGCGTCGTGACGGAAGGGGGGCGCATAGTGGAGTTTTCAAAGGGCAAAATCACAGAGCCAACGATGAGGGCGTGGACGAGCGAGGATGTTGCGAGGAGGGTTATAAGCTCGGAAGATCCCGTGAGCACTGGAGTAAACGCTCTAAAGATGGGAGAAATAAGATACAGCGGCGTTGGATTCAGGAGAACGCTGAGGGTCTTTGCGGTGAAGGTGGTCATAAAGGTGTACAGAGTTGTGGAGATTATAGGAGACCTTTTTGGCTGACTTTTTTTTATTTTAACGACTCTCAGCCGTGAACGGCGAGGGTTTTAACCACTCAATCCTGTTTTTGAGGAGAACCGATTTATGCATAGCTTTTTATCCTTCAATTTAACAAACATTCCAAAGGGAGAAATTGAGGAGGTACAATGTGAATCATGCGCAACCTTTTTATTCCTAGGTTTAGTAAATATTTAGAGGTGGGAACATGAAGGTGGGAATAGTATATGGAGAATCGAGCACGGATTATTTTACTTTCATTGTTGATCCCAAGAATATGCCCAATTTTGGAGAGTTCGTCGTTGTGAAGAACAGAAATGGCGAGGAAGTTCTGGCAGTCGTTAAAAGCGTGAGGAATATAAACTGGCTCATGAGCACGGGAAGGGGGAGCTACGATTATATAGAAAAGACGGTAAACGTTTTCTCAAAGGGTGTCCTTGACAAGAGCGAATCAATAATAGCGAGTGCCAAGGTTCTCGGCGTTTTAAAGACAAAGGAGGACATTGAGAATGGGGATTTTGAATTCAAACAGATCCCGAATAGAGTGCCCATAAAGCCAGGTGTGGAGGTAAGGCTTGCCAGAGATGATGACTTAAAGAAGATTTTCTCAAACGGCCATATAAGGATAGGAAGGCTGCTGGCGAGGAGCAGTGTTGAGGTTGGTCTCGATGTTAACAAGCTTGTTTCCCGGCATTTCGCCGTTCTTGCTGTTACAGGTGCGGGAAAATCAAACACGATAGCGGTGCTCACCAAAGAAATCATAGATAAAACCAACGGGACTGTGGTTATCCTGGATCCTCATGGGGAATACTCAACGCTCTCATGGAGAAATGCGAGGGTCAATCCCATAAAAGCCAGCATAGACCCCTCAAAGGTCAGCATAGGTGAGCTCGCAACTCTTCTGGGAATAGCAGAGAATGCGGCACTCCAAAGACGCTTCCTCAGTCTGGCGTACACCACGGTCATGGAGGAAGCAAAGCGGAGCGCAAAAGTGCTTGGAGGAATGTCATTCGTCGAGGCAATGGAGAACAAGATTGAGGAATGGATACGGACGTATGAGAATAAGGAAAAAGGGGAAGAGGCATTTATAGAATACTATGACTCCCAAGGAAAGTCCCTTCAGAGAAAGATACAATCCAGGGATTTAGATTCATTGATAAGGCTCAAGGACTACCTTCAGGAACTTAGAAGGAACTTCGGGGAGTTTATAAAGCTTGGAAACATTCTCTCCGAAATAATCCCTGGAATGGTGAATGTCATAGACCTGAGCGGTATGGAAGAGGATCAAATGATCTCTCTCGCCTCCTATCTCTTAAGAGGAATTTTGAACTACCGCGTAAAATATATGAAAGCCGTTAGAACCAAGGATAGCGAAACTCTGGTGAGAATCGGAGAGAGATTTCCCGCTTTAACAAAACCCCTGCTGCTCGTGATTGAGGAGGCTCACATATTTGCACCGAGGGAGGGAAAAACTCAGGCTTCGCACTGGCTGGGTAAAATAGCAAGAGAAGGAAGGAAATTTGGAATAGGTCTTGGCATAGTATCCCAAAGACCCAAAAAGCTGGATGACGACATATTGAGCCAGACAAACACAAAGATAATCCTCCGTTTGGTAGAACCCCACGACCAGAGGTATGTGCAGCAGGCGAGCGAGCAGATAAGCGAGGATTTGCTCATGGACATAGCCTCCCTTGGAATAGGGGAAGCAGTCGTGGTGGGATATGCGATATCCCTTCCAGCCATGGTTAGGATATACAGCTTCAGAGATGAATTTGAGGGAACCTATGGTGGAGTCGACATAGATATAGTCAGGGAGTGGACGGGAGAAGAGGAAGAAGATGAGGATATTGACCTGTTAGATTTCGCCGGTGAGTGATATGAAGTTCGCCCACATAGCCGATGCTCATCTGGGAAGAGAGCAGTTCCAGCAGCCCTTTAGATATGCGGATTATGTCGAGGCTTTTAGGAAAGCAGTTGAACGTTCAATAAGGGAAAATGTCGATTTTATACTTTTGACCGGAGATCTATTCCACGTGAGCAAGCCCTCCCCTAAGGCGATAAGGGATGCAATAGAGATTTTGAATCTGGCAAAGAAGAGGAATATACCTGTTTTTGCCATAGAGGGGAACCATGACAAAACGATAAGGGATACGTCCATATATGACCTTTTGGAGCATCTGGGCTTGATATACACCGTTGGAATTAAAAGGCGTCCCAGAGAGAATGAATTCCAGAGAAGCATCAAAAAGGGCAGTGCCTATCTCGTCTATGGAATCTTTGGGGACGTTGAAATCTATGGAATAAGACATCACAGCAGATGGCAGCTGGTGGGAAAGGATGGAAGAAGCAGGTTAAAGGCACTGTTTCACGGAAAGAGGAACTCAATTCTAATGCTGCATCAGGCAATCGATTATCTTGCGGAGGGAACACCCTATCAGAATGCCTTCGATCTTCGGCTAAATGAGATTCCGGACGGCTTCTCCTATTACGCCTTCGGGCACATTCACATGAGGAGAGAGCTCGAAAGAAAGAAAAGCGGGTTTACGGGGGACATGATCTATCCGGGCTCACTTGAGAGGACGGAGATAAGAGAGGCGAGCCACAGAATAATATACGACAGGAGAATAAGGGCAATGGATTTAACGAGGAGCAATGAGAATTTTGGCCCCAATGCCAAGGGCTTCTATATCGTGGAAGATTTTGAGCCCGAATTTGTGGAGATAGAAACGAGGCCTTTCTACAGCATAACCATAAGGGGGAACTCGAAGGAGGAGCTCAGGAGAAAGATTGAGGACATCAGGAGCTATGTGGAGAGGGACAGCATAGCCATTTTAACTCTCGAAGGCATAGTTAAAGGGGGAATTCATGTAAGCGAGTTCTTCTCCCTCCTAGAAGATTGGGGGCTGGCTTACTACAACTTCAACAATAGAGTAACCTCCGAGGCAATATTAATTGACAGCAGTATTAAAGAGGAGGAATTCTTCACGGCATTTGAGAGAGAGCTTTTTGCCCAGCTTGCAGTGGATCCAAAGGAGTTCGGCAGAGATATCGAAGGCTTTGTCAGCTGGCTCTTCCAGATGTATGAGAAGCCGAAGGTAGAGGCGGAAAAGAAAGTTAAAATTGAGGAAGAGGAGCCGAAGGGAAAAGAGAAAACAGAGAAAACAAAGGAAATAAAAGAAAAGAAAGTGAAGAAGCCTAAAAAAGCCCTTGGAACCCTGGATGTATGGATTAAGAAGGGGGGAGGGAAATGAGAGTCAGGCGGTTAAAAATAAGGAATTTTAGAGCTCATGAGAAATCATATGTTGAGTTCAGCGATGGGATAAATCTCATCATAGGGCAGAACGGAGCCGGCAAGAGCTCGATACTTGAGGCTATTTTCGCGGCTCTTTATCTCGGTCATGGAAGTTTCCCAAGGGGGTATAAGGATTTAAACATAAGAATGGGTACTAAAGGATTTGAACTGTCACTCGAATTTGAACACGGCGGAAAGAACTATGAGATAGTGAGAAAATCAGCCGGAGAGAGCTATCTGAAGGAGGATGGGCACATTCTCGCTGATAAGGACAGCGACATTGCAAGGTGGGTGGAACGCCATCTCTATCCCATCCACGTCTACAAAAATGCCCTCTACATAAGACAGGGCGAAATTGAAAGCATTCTCACGGATGAGAGCATAAGGGAGAAAGTCCTCAGAAAGGTTCTCGGGATTGAGGATTATGAAAACGCCGAGAAGAATGCTCAGGAGACAATTAAAGAGCTGAGACGGGAGAAAGGACATCTTGAAGGTATAATTCAAGGGGCTGGAGATGTTAAAGCTCAAATTGAAGAATCAGAAAAAAAGCTGAAAGAGATATTTAAAGCCATAAACGAGCTGAAAAAAGCGGAAAAAGAAATTAAAGAGAAATTTAGGGGGGTTTCCTCGAGATATAATGAGCTGAAGGAGAGGAAGGAGAGGATAGATGCTCTGGAAAAGGAGAAGCTTAAAATTGAAGGAGAAGTAAAGGAGATTCGGGAAGGGTTGAAACAGCTGAATGAGAGGATTAAGGAGCTCCAAAAGGAGATTGCAGAGTTAAAAAAGAGGGAAAAGCGTTTAAAGGATATTAAGTGGGTCGGGGAAGAGTATCAAAAACTCAGGAACCTGCTCCTTAAGAACGATGAAGTTCAGAAGGCAAAAATGGATCTTTCCAAACTCAAACAGGAGCTTAAAGGCATTGACGAGCAGATTAAAGAGCTTGAGGGGAGAGAGAAGGAACTCAGGGAAAAAACTCTTGAATACAAGGAAAAGGTGAAACTCTACAGGGAGCTCAAGCCTCTGGTGGAGGAATACGAGAGGGCCAAGCAGCTTCTGGCCGAGAAAGATAAGTACGAGAAGGAGCTTGAAAGGGCAGGCTATACCAGGGAGAGTCTTCTCAAGGATCTTGAAAAAATTGAGAGGGCAAAGAAACGATTGAATGAGGTTGAAGAAGAAATAGCAAAGATCAGGGAAGAAGTTGGGGGCATGAAGAGGCTTGAAGAACAGCTGAAGGAGAACCTCTCAAAGCTCGAGGGGGCTAGGGAATGTCCTCTCTGCAAGCGTCCCATCGAGGAGCACGATGAGGAGGAAATCCAGGAGGAATACGAGAGGGAGTTTGAAAAGATAGGGAAACAGAGAATCAACTTGGAGAAAAAACTTGAGAGGCTTACCAAGGAGAAAACCAAACTAGAAAAGGAGAGACAGAGAGAAAGGAAACTGATAAGGATCCAGAAAACTCTTGAATACCTCGAAAAGGTGGAAAAAGAGCTCGAATCCTATGACATCAAAACCCTCGAAGCTAAATCTAGGGAGTTTGATGAAGTTAAAAATGCAGCTATAGGGCTTAAAAAAGAGATGGATGGACTCAAAAAAGATGTTGAGAAGCTTGAAAGTCTCAAACTCCGGAAAAGGAGCATTGGAGAAAGCATAAGAGAAGTTAACTCAAAAATAGAGACAATCATGGAGGAGCTATCAAAGAAAGGATTCCCCTCATTTGAGGAGGTCAAAAAGAGAATGGAGGAAATCGAACCTCTCCACAGGGAATACATTCAGCTCAAGGGCGTTCCCTCAGAAATTGAATTAAAGGAGAAAAGATTGGAAAAGCTCGAAAAGGAGAAGGCTATGAAAAGTGGAAGAGCCAAGGAGCTCAAGGAGAAGCTGGAAGAGATCACGAAAGAGCTGACTGCACTGGAAAAGGAGTTCTCCGAGGAAGAGTTCAAGGAGGTTGAAAAAGAACATTTTGAGCTTTCTAAGGAGATCCCAAGGGTCAAAGCGGAAATTAAGGGTCAGGAGCACCTCAAAGAAGAGATAACAAAGCACCTGGAGGAGCTAAGAGGGAAGCTCAAGGAAGTTGAAAAAGCGAGGGAGAGGATAAAGCTGATCGATAAAATCATGGGCGATATGAAGGTTTTGAGGGAGAAGCTCATTAAATTTAAGGCGGAAGCCGAGAGGAGGGGACTTGAAGAGGTTGAAAAGCTGGCAAGTGAGCTCTTTTCGGATATGACGGAGCGTAAATATCAGGGAATCAAGATAATAAGAAAGAAGATTTATGGGAAGGAGAGGATAAGAATAGGAGTGCTGTATCAGGGAGAGGAAAAGGATGTGGAGTTCCTGAG
>QMUB01000066.1 GCA_003663695.1 Thermococci archaeon
TAGTGCTGCATCTCAACTGTTACGCTCTTCTTACCCTTGGCGCCTACGACTATTCCTTCAAACACCCTACCGTGAATCTTCAAATTCCCGTGCCATGGGCATTTTGGATCATTGCAAGTTTGTTCCGGGGGTTTTACACCCAATCCGATGTCTCTCATTTTCTCCACCTCTTTTTCAATCTCATCTCAGGTCTTCCAATCAATTCTTTCCCATCAACCATGATCTCTTTATCGCCAACCTCAAACGCAATCTCAACCTGATCCTTGGGGACGGTATAGAGCTTATCCCCCAGGATTTTGAGGGTGTTTTTTGTCTCGTCAATCACGACTCCCTCTATGTGCATAAACCCCTGATGAGGGCTTTTTATGATTTTTGCTTTTAGCCCTATGAGTTCATGCCATACTATGTTTTTTGGAGTCACTCGATCTCTATCAGGTCTTCTGAAAATCCAAGCTCTACCAACAAGCGTTTCACCTTGTCTCTGTGGTCTCCCTGGAGCTCGATTCTTCCGTCTTTTGCGGTTCCTCCGCATGCCAGCTTCCCCTTAAGTTTTTTTGCGATTTTATCCAGGTTGAACTCCTTCTCATCTATGCCCTCGATTATTGTCTTGAGCTTCCCGTAGCGGGCTTTTTCAATGTAGACTCTAATCCTCTGCTGCTCCTTGACGACTTCCTTAAACAGCATCTCATCAATGGGGTTTACAATTCTCGGCATTATTTACCTCACCTTTTTTCCCTAAGCTTTTCATTTCTTATTGTTAACAGCCTGGCTAAATCCCTTCTAAGGGTTCTAATCTGCATCGGGTTTTCCATGGAGGTGCCCATGGTGAGCATACCCCTCTCCTTTGCAAGCTCTATCCTAACCTCTTTAATTTTTTCGTTGATTTCTTCAATGCTCATTTCCCTAATCTCACTCGTCTTCATTGCTCGCTCACCTCTTCGACTATCTCCTCACTCTTATCGAGGATCTCGATTTCATCCGGGAGTTTTGCTTCTGGTGGGAGTATGCTTACTTTCACGCCCATAACACCGAGCTTTAGGATTGCTTGGGAGTATCCCTTTGAAACAAGCGTCTCGGCGGGGTTTCCAACCTTGGCGAGATAACCCTGATAGAAGCGAACACTCTTAGCTCTCTCGCCCGTTAGCTTTCCGCTGATCCTGATCTCGACACCTCTAGCACCGCCCCTGTTCATTATTGCCCTTATAGCTGAGTACGCGGCTCTCCTGAAGTGCACTCCCTTCTCAAGTGCTTGTGCCAGTCTCACAGCCTGGACTTTTGCATTTAAATAAGGATTCTTGATTTCCTCGACCTCAATCTGCGGGTTTTCCAAACCATAATCCCTCTCAAGTATTCTCGTGAGCTGCCTGATCTTTCTTCCTCCCCTTCCAATTACGTAGCCGGGGCTTGCTGCAAAGATAACAACTTTAGTTCCCAGTGGTGTCTTCTTGATATCGAGACCACCGTATCCAGCTCTCCTCAACTCTTTCTCCAGGTACTCGTCGATGAGCATTTCTTTAATGGCCTCCTTAACGAAATATCTCTCTATTGCCATTCATTCACCCCCTAATCTCCTCAACCACAACCTCAAGGTGTGTTGTCTGCTCGTTGAACTGTGTTGCCCTTCCGAAAGCCCTTGGAATGTATCCGGGAAGTTTTGGTCCCCTGTCAGCTTTTATATGGATGATTCTAAGTCTATCGGGATCAAGACCCTTCTGCTCTGCATTGTTTCTAACGTTGTGGAGGAGCTTTAGTATGGCTTTTGAGACCTTAACCGGATATCTACCTGGTCCAAAGCCCTTTCCTCTCTTGTGTCCCTGTGAGTCATTAAACCTTCTCACCGGAACGGGTCTCTTAAGGGCCACAACTTCCTCCAAGTACCTGATGGCATCGTTAACCATCATTCCCCTCACAGCATTGCAGACCTCAATTGACAATTTGGGTGACATTCTAAGATCCCTGGCCTGAGCTTTAGCCATTCTCTCAGGGTCAAAATTTTTGAAAGAGTAGTAGCGCTTAACCATTTCCACTCACCTCACTTGACCGCTACGAACATTGATGACCTAGTTGCACCAACACCAGGTGAGCCGTGTTGGACTACCTTTCTAGTAAGGGCAAATTCTCCCAGATAGTGTCCTATCATTTCGGGTTTAATTTCAATTGGGACGAACTCCTTTCCGTTGTGAACGTGGATCGTCATGCCAACCATTTCGGGGAGTATAATCATGTCCCTGCTGTGGGTCCTTATGGGCTTCTTGTACTTGCCCTTCTTGGCAAGCCTGATCTTCCTAATGAGTTTCTTCTGATCTTGGGTGAAGCCTCTCTTAAGGCTCCTCCTTGCTCTTGATGGGAATAATGTTGCTACCTTATCAAGGGGCATGTTAAGAAGTTCCTCAAGCTTATAACCGCGATAAACAAATTCCTTCTTCCTAGCCATCTTTCCCACCTCACTTCCTCACTCCGGTTCTTCTCGCTGCTATATGACCAACTTTCTGACCTGGAGCAGCTCTTCTTGATATGGTGCTTGGTCTTCCGATGTGATGCTCTTTACCACCGTGTGGGTGGTTAACTGCATTCATCTTAACACCTCTTGGCTTTGGCCAGAACCTGTTTCTTGCCTTCATAATGTAGTAGGCTTTACCTGCTTTAACGATTGGTTTCTCAAGCCTTCCACCGCCAGCGGCTACACCAATTGTAGCCCTGCAGTCCGGCTTAAAGCGCTTGAGCTCACCGCTCGGAAGCTGGACTATCACTCTATCCGCCTCTCTTGAGACGACCAAAGCATATGTTCCTCCTGACCTCACGTATTTTCCTCCATCTCCAGGAACGCCTTCTATGTCATAGACATAGGTACCCTCTGGAATCTTTGATAGCGGGAGTGTATTTCCTATCTTCACAGGAGCGTTTGGCCCCACATAAACCTCCTCTCCAACCAGGAGCCCCTCAGGGGCAATTATGAGCTTTTCAACTCCGTTTTCAAACTTAACCCTTGCAACAGGAGCTGTTCTTCCGGGGTCGTGGAGTATCTCAACGACCTTACCGGCGAGTGTTTTCTCCTTTGTTATGCTCAATGGAATGTACCTAACCTTGCCCCTGTATCTGTGAGATGGAGCTCTAAATGTTGGGCTTCCCTTACCTCTCCTCTGTTGAATTAAACTCTTACCCATCCTCACTCACCTCAGAACAATCCTATCCTTGCAGCAATTTCACTTGCATTATATTCAGGCTTCAGCTTAACATAAGCCTTCTTTTCTCCCTTCATCGTGATCTGCGTGTTCACCTTCTCGACCTTGACATCGTATATTTCTTCCACGGCTCTCTTTATGTCGCTCTTTGTCGCTTTTTTATACACTATAAACGTGAGCTTGTTTTCGGTTTCGATCAGCGAAACTGCTTTTTCTGTGACCACAGGCCTTACAATAACCTTAAGCGGGTCCATCTATCTCACCTCAACCATATATCTCCCTTAACCTCTCAATTGCACCCTTTGTCCAGATTGTTAATCTTCCTGGATGTGTACCTGGAGCCAGGAACTCCACACCCAAGTTATCCACGACAACGACATCAACACCTGGATGATTTCTCGCCCCCTGTATTATGCCTTCGTTCTTGGCAACCACCACCAAGGGACCCTTTGCCTTTTTGTACTTCCTTCCCCTCATCTTTCCTTTACCTGCTCTGATCTTTCTGTTCCTCTTTGCCCTCTCTATATCCTGCCATACCCCAAGTTTCTTGAATATCTCCCTCGTCTCGGCGGTCTTGAAGACCTTCTCCAGATCATCGGCAACTATCAGCGGAACCTGAGGAATGCCGTCAATAACGTGACCTCTCTCTTTAACGAGGTCTGCATTTGCTGTAGCCGCTATGGCGCTCATCAAAGCCAGTCTTCTCTCCTTCTTGTTTATCTCTTCCCTCAAGATTTTTTCAACCTTTGGTGGGTGGGTTCTCCTACCGCCCCTTGCAAAGGGAACGAATGCAGCGAACCTCGGGGATGTTTTCATTCTCTTAACCCTAGCCATTCCGTGACCTTTTCCTATTGACTCAGCGCTTGTTCTCTTACCTGCCATTGGGTCGGTTCCCCAAGGCTGGATTCTGTGTGTCCATGATGCTATTACAGCCCTCCTGATCAAATCGGGCCTAAAGGGTGTTTGGAACACCTTCGGCAGTTCAATTTCTTCAACCGGCTCGCCATTTAAAGAGTAAACGTGAACCTTCATAATACCTCACCTCACTGTTTTGACTCCCTACTTACATATGTTATTTGTGGAGCTTCAACTGCTGGTCTTCTTGCAGGTGGCCTAATCGCAGGCCTGAATCTAATTATTCTCTTAATTGAACCCGGCAAAGTCCCTGCAACCATCACAAAGTCGCTTCTAACCACACCGTAGTGGGGGAAGCCACCCTTTGGTGTGATCTCTATCTCTTCATCACCGAGCTTCAGCTTACCGTTCTCTCCTATCCTCAGCAATCTCTTGTTATACTCCGTTCTCGTGTGGAAACCCATCTGGCCTGGCATTGGTACCGTCCACATGACCCTCGTTGGGTGCCATGGACCTATTGAAGCAACCTTTCTCCTCGCCTTGCTGTCCTTGTGTGACCTGAGCTTGACGCCGAACCTCTTTATGACTCCCTGGAACCCTTTACCCTTTGTGACAGCTATCACGTCGAGAAGCTCTCCTTCCTTTAGAACCTCCCCGGCTCTTATTTCCTTTCCGACTTTCTCCTTGAGGTAGGCAAACTTCTCATTGACACTGCTTCCGCCCACAGCATACTCCATGACATCGGGCTTTTTCTTGAGCTTGATGAGCCTTGGCTGGGTGTGAACCAAAGCCCTTACCTCAACAATTTCCCCGGCGTTAATCATATCCTCGAGCTCTCCAAGCTTCTGCTGGAATGCTTCCTCATTGTAATTCTTTGGAAGGGTCTTTATCCTTCTCTTGAGGTCGCCGTTTAGGTTTGGTGCCCAGACCTCCGTAGCGGTCTCAAGGCCAAGATAGCCCTGCTTGTAAGCTCTAATTCCATAGACCACCATAGGCGGAACTTCCACTACCGTAACTGGAACAAAGATTTCCTTTCCATTTGTGAGCCTTCCGGGCCAGTCATCTATCATCAAGACATGCGTCATTCCTGCCTTGTATCCTGCAAATCCCAAGAGCCTGACTTCCTCAGTTTGAGGCCACCTCTTAATCCTAGGGACTATACGCTTAGCCCTCTTCCTTGGAGCATAGCCCAATGAACCTCTCCTTGGTCTGCTAATTCTTCCCATCTCAATCCCTCCTTATGAAATTAAATATTGCCAAAGTCGCCAATATGGCTTCTTCAGTTCTAACGGTTTGCGTTTTTTGATTGGGAATTGTGTTGAGGATTAAATCAAATCTGTAATCCTCATTAAACTCTCTCAATATTTCAAGCACGCCCTTTCTCGGGGAACCAAACACGATTCCAATGTTCCCCGCAAGCTTGAGTTCAGCCTTCCTCACGTCCTTCCCCTTTCGGGAAGTCGCTATTGCAACATCCAGCCTTGCCCTTTTAAGGGTTTTAGCAAGGGTTTTTTTGCTTAGATGCACCTTATACCCCCAGTATTCTTCCGGTCTTGCCGGAACAACACGTAGGGGGCGTTTGGAGACTATTTTAAAAGTATACCTCCCTTCCAATCCCTTGCCCTCCACGAGAGCAAGTTCATCAAGACCGATGTCCGCATAAGTCTTCCCCTTTTTAACTATTACGCCCTCTCTGATTTCACCGATTCTTGGTTTTCGCTTGAGCTTGTGATGGGGCGTTCTTAGAGGTGGTATCACGCCCGCATATTTGAGCTCCTCTCTGATGGGAAACAGGTATTTACGGAGATACTGAGGTGTTTCCGCATATTCAAGCACGAGCTTTATGAAATCTCCGTCCCTTCCACCAGCTCTGTAAATCCATATGTGCTCGACGCCAAATATTGAAGCCGCCCTTGCGATCTGACCCACTTTATAGGTTCCAATTTTTGGATCTCTGCTTTCCTCAAGGAGCGAATCGGGGATGAATATGTTCCATGTCATCAGTGCTCACTACTTACTCTATTATCAAAGCTGATGTTGAGTAAAAGAGATTGATTTAAAAGGCTTTCGAACTCTTCCACCCTCAGATACCTTCCCCACCATACAAAATTTTTGCAAAAAATAAAAGGCTAGCCGAAGAAGGCTCCCATCATGTCCATCTGCTCTTCTGAGAAGCTTTTAACCTTAAATTCTGGCATCTGTGGAATTAACTCCTCATACCTTGCCCCATCAATCT
Source organism: Thermococci archaeon (assembly GCA_003663695.1). GTDB lineage: Archaea > Methanobacteriota_B > Thermococci > Thermococcales > Thermococcaceae > Palaeococcus. Next base: position 6,274 of record QMUB01000066.1, read on the forward strand.
TTTCGACGGCACCATCCCTAATATGAAAAGCCCTGACAATCCTTTCACTCTTGTATGCCACCAGGAATTCCCCGGTTTCAACATCCTCCATCTTCACGAATATTGCGTTTCCACCGGTGTAGGGTTTTTTGCACTTGAATGGGAAGCTCGCAGAGTTGAGCATGGCATCTCCAAGGGCAGTGTTGGCCTTCTCTCCATTGATTTCAGTCCAGAACTTAACGCCCTCAAAATCGCCCTCAACCACAATCAAAAATCTAACTCCACTGAGCTCAACTATTGGAGCTCCATCCCTTTCTATAATCTCAAAAAGCCCTTCAATCGTTTCAGCATTTCTCAAACTCCCAACAAATCCCTCAACTTTCATGTCAATTCCTCCAAGAATAGTTAAACTCAGTGCTTAAAAAGCTTGAGCTTCTTCTTTGGGATACTGTCAGGATAAGCAGTAGGGTATTAGGTTTAAATGTCGGATAATACTTCAGAAAAAAGAGGGGGACAATGAAAGCTGAAACCATTATTTACTGGGTGGTTTCAGCCTTAAAACCCTTTCGCCGGAATAAAATCCCAATAAAAAAGAAATTCAGAGCAATCGAATTATATCTGAAAGGCCTCAGTTACCGCCA
>QMUB01000067.1 GCA_003663695.1 Thermococci archaeon
GACAATCCCGAGGGACGGGGCATTTTTAATTGAAAATGGAGAGATAACAAAGCCCATAAGGAATATAAGAGTTAGCGACAACATGCAGCACATCCTCGAAGGGATAAATGCCCTTGGGAAAGAGCTCTACCACATCCACTGGTGGGAAGTTGATACTCCCGTTTTCACGCCCTACGTGCTCGTTAAGGACGTTGGGATAACGAAAGCAACGAAGTGATAATGCTCGTCCTTTAAATTTTTAGAATATTTTTAAGGCGCCGAGACTAGGTATCAGAGTTATCAATATGCTCAGCATACCCCCGATAAGAAGTGCAGTCATTGTTCTTCTTTTTTCCATTCCAAATATGTAGGCTGCTAAAGCACCCGTCCACACACCCGTTCCCGGGAGGGGTATTGCCACAAACACCGTGAGTCCTGGAACCCCCCATCTCTCAACGTAGGGGTGGGCTTTCCTCCTTACGCGCTGAACATACCTCAAATAAAGTTCCGCAAATTTTCCCAAGGGCGTGTCATCAAGATTCAGCATAACCCAGTCTATGAGCGGGAGAAGAAGGGGCAATGCCAAAGATAGGAGAAGTACTCCAAGGGATGCAATGATGAGGGTCTCAGCTACGGGGTATCCTCTCCCGATGCCGTAGACTATGGCATATCTTCCTTCAAACGTTGGCACGAGGGAAAGCATGAATACCTCTATGAACTTATTCAACCCTGAACACCCCCAACCTTAATTTTTGCATGATGGAATTGTAGATAGGAAGCCAGAGCTTAGCCGTGGATTCAACTATCACCGAGATCCAGAGACCGAGGACGAGGGCAAACAAAACATCACTGAACCAGTGAACATGTAAGAGCAGCCTCGAAAAGGCAATAAGAATTGCATAAAGCCACCACAGGGGCTTGTATTTGGGAAAACGCTCTCCCAAAAAGCATGCGAGAATCGATGCCCTTGTCGCATGCCCGGAGGGGAAAGCAAAATAGTCCGCATTTAAGAGTGCCTGGGCAAGAGAGAGATTTAGATAAGCTTCATTGGGTCGCGGCACCGCTGTAAGTGCCTTTAAAACCATCACAAAGAACATCCCGATGAAGAGGGATAGAATGAAGTTCAGGGTAAGGAAGTTTAACCTCCTCTCCCTGAGATCCCATGCCAAAAAGAGCAGGACGTAGAGCCCGAAGGCTCCAAAGCCCGCCGATTTTGTTAATATTGAGACCCAGAGTGTAGTTATTGAGGGTGTATGAGCGTATACATAGGCGTTAATTCCATTGAATAATCCCATCCATTCAACGGCAATCATGCCCGCTACTATGATGGTTAAAAATGTGAGGAACCGATTGTTCATATCCATCCCTTTGTCCTATCATGTTAATTAATCTTTTGTGCCCTGTCAATGTGGGATAGGGATGATAAACATTGGAGAGTACATAGCACTCATAAAGTCCCTGGACAACAGGGGACTGGAGTTTTTGGGGATAGCACTGGCTTTGTATTATACGAGCACCCTTATATATGCCCTTCGCTGGAAAACAGTGCTTGCAGGGATGGGGAGGGATATCCCCACATCCGAAGGCGATATGATCCTTGCCTTCGAATGGAATCCTAACATTGAACTCCTCGCGATAATATCCCTTGCCAATCTGCTCTTCGGATTGATGCCGTTCACCCCCGGAGGGGTGGGCATTGTGGGGGGCGTGCTGGAACTTCCAGCTTCCATGGGGGAATCCAGAGAATAATTCACAGCCGCTTGAAAGAGCCGAGAATTTATTTCGCACATCCTTGGGAGTTTGTTCCCATTAAGGGAGTGTGCTTTGAGTGTCGTTTCAACACGGGAGAGAAAGCTCTTGAACTGCTTGAAAAGCTCATAGAGTATTATAAAAATGAGAATGCCAAGTTTCTCTTGATGAGAGAGTATCTGAGGCTTTCATCCCTTGAGGATTTTGATATACCCATTTGTGGTGCTGACCCTTAGGACGTTCCTCCCATCCCCAAGAGTACCGGTCGCAGCTTTTGGACCATAGTGTTTGCCTGTTCCCATGACTTTAATCTCCTCAAAATCCGTGCTTATGTTTCCGTTTGTGGTTCTTACATCTACTGTGGCATTAAATTTGGGATGCAGGTGGAGGGTTATCGGTCCATTAACGGTGGTAATTTTGACCTTTTCTCCTATGGAGCCAAGATAAACCTCAATTTTTCCGTTGATGGTGCTGATATTCCCCAAGAGCTTCCCCACTTTCGCATTGATCTTCCCGTTAACTGTTTTTATGTTCCTTGCACAGTCAACATTAAGGCTTATAAGCCCATTAACAGTTTTTGCCTCCATACATCCTGAAACACCCTTTATATCTATGGTACCGTTTACGCTAACCACGCGTTTCACTTCCACTCCCTTTGGAGTCATAATCTCAAAATTTACCTTTGAACCTCCAAAGCTTATGTTAAACCCTTTTCTGTGCTCCGTAAATATCTTAAAGAGTTCTCCCTCTTTTCTGATCTTGACCTTTGGTTCACTTCCCAGAAGTCCCCAGCTCTTCTCTATCCTGAGCTTGAGAGTCTCTCCATCATACCCCCGGATCTTTATCATGCCATTCACATTTTCGAGCTCCAGCTTAACTTTTCCTACTTCATATTCCCTCTCATAAACTTCTATCATGCCATCACCTCCAAACTGTATTGTGTGCTCAAATGACATTTAATGTGTGGTCACTTTTGAACACCTGCTTCCTCATTGACCTTTTTCCAGTTCCTTCCGTAAAGGAAGGGGAGTTTTCCTTCTTCTATGATCCCTTCCCACTTTTCCATGAGCTTCCTTTCTTCTTCAAAAGCCCACAGTGTTAGTTCTTTGGATTTCTTATCTCGAAGTTCACGCTCCCTTTCGATGATCCTTGCCTGAATTGCATCCCTGTCTTTTGAAAACTCATGAAAGTATGTGCGGTAATTTGTTTGGAATCTCCTGTGAAATGCCTCAAAGCGCCACCAGTAGCTCTTTGGATTGTATTTATCCGTCGGAGCTTCCCCTAAGTCCGGAAATGTACCATCGAAAAACATGGGCTTGAATATGCTCAGGCACGGAAGGGAGGTTCCTGTGAACCAGTGAGTGCTTAAGCTTTTTCTAAGCTCGGATATCTGGGATGAGGCTGTCTGTGAGGGTCTCGTTAGACCACCATAGTGCATGCATATGTCCTTCATTGAGCCATTAGCTGGCTCAAAAGGCTCTCTTTGATGCGAACGGAGGATCTCCATCATGTATTCAAGCGTGATCTCTCCCTCGGCTTCCCTGAGCTTTTTATACGTAAAAGCCCTTCTCTCCCTGCCATGGGCAAAATGGGTGTAAAATTTATCGGAAAAATAGCGGGCGAAGCTAAAGTTAGCCTTTTTAGAGAGCCTTTCCACACTATCGGATGCCAAGTCCCACTCATCTTCAATCGTCAGGGCATTTGAAATGGAGTAGACAGCATCAACTTTTTTAGCCACCCAGTGCCTCCCGGCGGTCTCAAGAACCCACGCCTCTCTGGGATCCGCTATTATGAAGGAGTTATGATAAAAAAGCTTGTGTCTGTAGCTCCCGTTTCCTCCCTGACCATAATTTTCAATGAGTGAGACTATGAACTCAAGAGCTTCCCTTGAAGTCTTTGTTCTCTCAAGTGCCAGACGTATTATATCCATCCCAGTTATGCCTCTTTGAGATACCTTCAACTTTGTAAAAACCGCGGTATTTCCCATTGCCAGTCCGAACTCGTTTGCACCCATCTCGGCTCCCCACATCCACCAAGGGCGGGAGAGAAGGACGGCATAAGTCTCCCTCACCTGGGAGAATTCAACGTAGGTCAGCTTGACCTTCTCATCCTCATGCTTCATCCTCGGGATGAACTCCAAGATTTGAGCCTCGTTTGGCTCTCTATCGCTGTTTTTAGCAAAAATCATGATGCCTTTCTCTGTGGCTCTGGGCGTTGCAACCAGAATATCGCACATGTTAATCCCTTAGATTTATCGTCCTTCATCCTTTTATCCTTTGGGTTATCTTTTTAAAGACTTGGACAAATAATCCATCGATATCCATGAAGCGCATCCTGGCACTGTGCATTATTTCAGCATTCCTCATAATCTCCGCGGTATCGATAGGCTCGGTTAGTGTCCCCCTCATCAAAGTTCTTCAAAGTATAATCTACGGAATAAAAATGAACCTCGGATTTGGAGCTAAGAGTCCGGGAACAGGCGACACATATTTCACGATAATATGGGATATACGCTTCCCCCGTGTTCTCCTTGCCTATCTGGTAGGCTTTAGCCTCGCATCGGCGGGAACAGCTTCCCAAGCACTCTTCAAAAATCCTCTGGCTGATCCTTACATTCTTGGGATAAGCGGAGGAGCCTCTGTTGGAGCAGCTTTAGCAGCGATTTATTTTCCAAAATATATGGGTATGTTTGCCCTGATTTTTGCTCTCGCATCCGTGTACGTGGTTTACACGATTTCGAAGGTGGATGGGCATATCCCCGTGGACACACTTCTATTGGCGGGAATAGCCTTCGGGTTCTTTTCAAGTGCAATAACCTCTTATCTGGTGTATGTGGGACGTGAAAAGATTCATAATGCCATATTCTGGCTCATGGGGACGTTTAATGGTGCTTTATGGACTGATGTTAAACTGGTTTTCCTCTCGTCATTTACAGGATTTTTATTCCTCATCCTGCGCTGGAAGGAGCTCAATCTACTCCTCTTCGGAGAGGAAAGCATTGCCCTCGGTTTGGATGTGAGCTTTTACAGAAAGGCTATAATATTTGTGATCTCCCTTTTGACGGCATTTGCAGTGTCCACGAGCGGCATAATAGGGTTCGTGGGACTGATAAGCCCTCATGCAATGCGCATAATATTTGGACCCAATCACAAGAGGCTCCTTCCCGCAAGTGCGCTCTTTGGAGGAAGCTTGATGGTCATGGCTGATCTGTTTGCTAGGATTTTAATAAAACCTCAGGAAATCCCTGTGGGAATCGTGACCGCTGTCTTTGGTGCCCCCTTCTTCATATATCTCCTCACAAAGAGGAAGAGGGGTGAAATCTATGCGTGAGCTCAGCGTTATGGTTTCTTTTTCTTATGGAGAAAAAAAAGTGCTTGAAAACGTTTCATTCTCTGCCAAGAAAGGAGAGCTTTTATCAATCATAGGACCAAATGGTGCCGGCAAAAGCACCCTTCTAAAGTGCATGGTGGGAATTTTAAAGCCCAAAGGAAGGATAGAGTTTGATTCCATCAATTTGATGGATTTGAAGCCCAAAGACAGGGCAAAGTTCATAACGTATGTACCTCAGAGTTCGGTTTCCGAGTTCGCCTTTACAATCCAGGAATTCGTAGAAATGGGGGCATATACCACGAGGGGAGATGTAGAGCGGGCTTTGAGGAAAGTTAACCTCTGGAATAGGAGGAGAGAATTGGTAACCAACCTGAGCGGTGGAGAGTACCAGCTGGCGCTGATAGCTAGAGCTCTGGCACAAGGGAGCGAAATAATACTTCTAGACGAGCCGACTTCCAACCTTGACATAAACCATTCTCTCAAGATAATGGAGATTTTAAGCGAGCTGAAGGGAGAGAAGCTCATTATAGCCGTGATGCATGACCTGAATCTTGCCTTGAGATATTCGGATAGGTTGATACTCCTCAGTAAAGGTAGGATAGAGTGGGAAGGCAGCTCAAATGAGCTCAAACCTGAAATTTTAGAGAAAGTTTATCATGTTAAAGCGAAAATTGTGGAGATCGAGGGAAATTCACTGGTTCTGGCGGATATTTAGTTCGTCAGAGGGTGTTTATTCATTATCCTTGTTTTCTTTTGTCAAAAGAGGAGGGTTGAAAAATTGTTAAACTATGGAAAAGTAAAATTACCACGAAACATAGAAAGACTTATAAGGCTTAAAATCTAACATGGTGATGCAGAACCTCGTAAGGAGGTTCTACAATGTGGAAGAAAATGCTTGGGTTGATGCTGGGGTTGTTGGTACTGAGCATGACAGTGGGAGCAGTAAGCGCCGCTGGCATACCAGACAATAAAAATGTGCTTTCTATAGAAATGCAGAAGAGAATTATAGATCAATATTCCCAACTTAAAGCTAGTGGAAGGATAGAAGAAGCAAACAGATTATTAGCAAGGTATGGATTTGTCAAGCTGGGAAGTAGGAAAATCCATCAAAAATTCAATGGGTGGAGGAATAAGCGCACATATGATCTATACCCACACCTATGGCAATACTCAATTGGCAAGTACAGTTAGTGAAATTTCGGGAACTGTTGTCGGAATGCTATTTGAGAATCCAGTAACGGGGTATATAGTCTCTGGTACAGTAAAATATGCTGTCTACAACCTTATAGAAGAAGACGGAAAATGGACAAGTGATTCTGTAGATAAATATGTCCAACTTCCGAGAGATTGACAAAGGTGTTAGAAATGCAGATACCTAAACTAACTCCTGAAGAGAAGGAGAGGTTCGTGGGGAATCTTCCCATTTTCTTTTTTTACTATTTAATGCTCTTTGCATTTTTCTGGTATGGCCTTTCTCACAAGACCCCTGAGGAGATCAGGAGAGGGGGACTTCCTAGGCCAACACCCATGCCGATAGCTACGGTGATAGCACTCTTGATAGTCTTTTACTTGCGATGCAGAGATAATCCTAAAAAATGCATCACGGCAAAATCAGGATTCTTTGCAATTTTTGGATTTTATACTATGTACTTAGTTACAGCATATGTTGGAAGTGTTCTTTTGCTGTTTATCCTAACATTACTGCTCATTTATGTCAATACACTCATAAAAACAAAAGAGGATTTTAAAATGAGAAAAAGGTTTAAGTAGAATAAATGTAACATCTTGGAGATTAGGGGGCATCTATGGTGTGGAGAGATTTTAAGC
>QMUB01000068.1 GCA_003663695.1 Thermococci archaeon
GCTTTAAGCCTTTTGCCCAGCTTTCATTAATTTGCTAACTGCCAAGTACATCCAAATTAGGATTATTCCCCATGCAAATGCCATAAATGCGAGAGCACTGCCTTTCATTTTCATCACCTCACATTTTAATTATTACCTCGTTCTTCTCAAGCTCTTCGCCGTACTTCTTCTTGATAGCTATGTATGCTTCAATGGCACCTATGATAAGGATGAGGAACATCATGCCTCTAGCGAGCCATACCCAGCTGGCGTACTCTGGTTTAGCGACATAACTCGGTACTGCTTTGAAGTATCCCCCAGTGATGTAATCTTTTGTTGTGAAGATAAGGAGTATTAGGGTGTAGATCGGGGCTACATAAGTTATAAGTGGCTTAATCCACCCTGGAACCTTAATGTATGCACCTTTGTGTAACTCCTCCCAGAAGTTCTCTGGCTTGAAGAGCCAGACTGCAACTATGATGTCAAAGAGTCCAAGAACTACTAAAAGATAGCTTCCTACCCAGCTATCAAGCTCCGTTAGGTAGTAGAGGTCCAATGTAGCTTTTGTTGGATCCAGAGCCACTGGAAGTCCCAATATCAAATAAAGTATAAACACAAATATTGCACCGGTCTTTCTGCTTATCTTCAAGTCCTCTTCTAATAGAGCGGTTAAATAGTTGTACATAGCTATAGCTGATGTAAAACCTGCGAACCAGAGTAACAGGAACCATACAGCACCGAAGAATTGACCAGCTGGCATGTTCATAAAGACATTTGGCAAGGCAATGTAAGCTAAACCTACACCTGCACTGATTCCTTTCTCACCCAAATAAGCGAATGCGATGGGTATAGCAATTGAACCACCCAATATGACTTCAGCAAATTCGTTGAGTGAAACTGTTGCTAAACCTGAGAGTGCAACGTCATCTTCTGGACCCAAGTATGAGGCATAGTTCTGTATGATACCCATACCTAAACTCAGCGTGAAGAATATTTGTCCAGCAGCGGCTAAAGCAGATTGCCAAGTTACTTCACTAAGTCTTGGTTCCCATAGGAACTCAAATCCTTTCATAGAGCTCCATTCTGGTTTAACTGGAGAGCCCAAAGTCAAAGATCTAATAACCAAGAGAATAGCTGCCACATAAAGCAAAGGCATCATGACTTTGACCCATCTTTCTATACCTTTACTAACACCTTGACCAACTGCAACTCCCAAGAGTGCCACTGATATCCCCCAGAACAGGAGCACCTGTCCAGTGTTGCCTAAGTAGTTAATTAAGAATTGAACGGAGTCCTTCCCAAAGTATGCTCCGGTTGCGCTGAAGTATGTATATGCTGCTGACCATCCTATGATGTGCAGATAATAGCTGTTGAGAAGTGTTGTAACTGAAAATGCCAGCATGCCACCAATAATACCAAATATCAATGCAGTTCTTGGCTTTAAACTCTCTCTTGACATTAAGTAGAATGTTGGTCCCAATGTACCGTGGCCGTACTTACCTCCGTATCTACCTTCGACCCACTCTACCCACATGATGGGTATACCCAAGAGGAACAGCGCCACAAAGTAGGGTATCATGAAAGCTCCGCCACCATTCTTAGCAGCTTGGTATGGGAATCTCCAGAAGTTTCCGAGACCTATTGCATTTCCTGCCATGGCTAAGATCAAACCAATCTTACTTGCCCATTTATCTCTTTGTTCAGCCATTTCCTTTCACCTCTATACGAAGTTCAACCAAATTTAACATCGATAGACAAATACATGCATTATATATAAACACGCAAACCATATAAAAAGCTTTCTCCTCCTCGATTTCGGCAAAAGACGATTTACTACAGAGTAAAATTATCAAAATTAAAAATTAGCATTCTGACAGATGATTTAAAAATACCTTAAGGCATTTTGACACATAACCAGTCTAGAAAGAGGAGACTTTATAAATGGGCTCAATAATTGCTCACAATTCCCATTAAAAATCGGCAGATGTGGAGTAGGAATATTAAAAGGAAGAAGGAAGAAAAGATATCACTTCTTAACCCATCCTCTGTCAAGCATTGCCTGGTAGACTCTCTGGACTGCAACTACATAAGCGGCATCTCTCATGTGGATGTTCTTCTCCTTGTGTGTGTTATAGACATCCCAGAATGCCTTTGTCATCTTCTTGTCGAGCCTCTCATAGACTTCCTCGAGTGTCCAGTAGTAGCCGTTTATGTTCTGCACCCACTCGAAGTAGCTGACTGTAACACCACCTGCATTGCACAGGAAGTCTGGGATCTGGAGTATGCCCTTCTCCTTGAGGATGTCGTCGGCTTCTGGGGTAACTGGACCGTTAGCAACCTCGGCAACAATCTTGGCCTTTATCTTGTCGGCATTTTCCTTTGTGATGACTTCTTCGATGGCGGCCGGAGCGACGACGTCAACCTCAAGCTCTAAGAGCTCCTCGTTGGTTATGTTGGTTGCACCTGGGAAGTCCTTAACTGAGCCGTGCTCTCTCTTCCACTTGAGAACTTCATCGGCGTTTAATCCATCTGGGTTGTAGATACCACCCTTGCTGTCACTCACAGCCACAACCTTCATGCCGTGCTCCTCGCTCATGATCTTAGCCATGTAGTATCCAGCGTTACCATAACCCTGGACAGCTATGGTCTTGCCCTTCAAGTCCATTCCGAGAGCCTTAGCGGCTTCCCTAACTGTGTAGGAAGCACCTTTAGCTGTGGCATCTCCCCTACCAAGTGAACCGCCTATGCTCAATGGCTTGCCCGTGATAACACCAAAAGCAGGAGCCTTGCGTCTCACAATTGCTTCATACTCATCCATCATCCAGCCCATTATCTGTGGGTTTGTGTAAACGTCAGGAGCTGGAACGTCTGTGTATGGACCGATGACATCGTAAATAGCTCTTATGTATGATCTGGCCAGTCTCTCCTTCTCTCTCGTGCTCAATTCCTTGGGGTTGACTATGATACCACCTTTGCCTCCACCGTAGGGTATGTCGACAACGGAGCATTTCCATGTCATCCAGGTGGCCAAGGCTTTAACGGTGCTAAGAGTTTCCTCTGGGTGCCATCTAATACCACCCTTTGTTGGACCCCTGGCCCAGTTGTGCTGAACTCTAAAACCTGTGAAAACTTTTACAGAACCGTCGTCCATTTCGAGTGGAACTGAAACCTCAACAATTCTCATGGGCTTCTTCATCCACTCCAAAGCCTCGTCGCTTATCTCCATAAACTGAGCAGCCCTTTCCAACTGCTTAACAGCCATTTCAAATGGGTCTATGTGTACCATATCTATTACCTCCCGCCAAATAAGTTAATCGGCGATAGAACTTTAGGCGATTACCTATATAAACCTTTCGCTAAAAAGCTTGGAAAACCCTTATTTCTAAACGAAAGGTTATGTATGAATATGATAAAGGAAACAAAAAATTTTAGGGCATTTTTTATTTTAACAGAGCCGTGATACACCTTATTTTACATGCAACAATGTTCATTAAAGTATATCAATGCTCCAAAATTTTAGACATGTGAAATATTTTTACCCAGAAAATCGTGCCGTTGGAGATAAATGATTAGCTTTTTGATGCCCTAATCCGTACATTAATCCAACCTCTGTTGTCCCGAGTGCCTCAGAAAACATGAAGAATTTTGTACCAAAAGCACATTAAATATAAACCATCACTCTTCTAATTGATATCATGGGTTCCACTAGAGAGCAGATACTTCAGTATATCAGCATAAATCCGGGCATAACCTTCCGCAGGTTAGTGGATGAGCTTGGGATGGGCATAGGGAATGTCCAGTATCATCTCCATGTGCTTGAGAAAAGGGGATTGATCGTTTCAAAGAAGATGGGCGGAAAGAGATATCTATTCCCGAAGAACTTTGAAGGAAAATATGAACCGCTCCTAAGAGCGATATCCACAGAAACGCAGAGAAAGATACTCCTGCTGCTCTCCGAAGGCGAGAAAAACCAGAGTGAAATATCCTCCACCTTGAAGCTTTCCCCTGCAACCATAAATTATCATACGAAGCAGATGGAAAAGCTCGGACTGATAAAAAGAAATCGAAGAGGAAGAGAGGTGATATATCAACCCAATTTCGATATTGAAACATTAGTTAGGGTCATTAGTGAATACCGCCCCAAACTGTGGGATAAACTTGCGGATAAACTGATTGATATGATGGTGGAAATCAAAGGTGAAGGGGAATGATAGAAAACATCGGTCTAATCCTCGACATTGTTGTAATTGCAATCGCTTTAGTACTATTCCTAATTTCATGGAAGGCTTATAAGAAGAGCCATTTAAAGAGTATATTTTTCCTTCTGCTCGCATTTTTGTTTTTTGTGATAAAGAAGGTCCTTGAAAATGCCAACAAAATACTGCCAAATATTCAAAAGGAATCCTTAGATTTCACCGCCACAGTGATTGAGGTTTGTATACTGGGGCTGTTTTTCCTTGCAATAACCAAGAGAGGTGAGTGAAATGCCGCTGGGAATCTATGTCATGAAAGTGAAACCGGGAAGGGAAAAGGAAATTAAGAGGATCCTGCTGGAAGAATTTGGTTTTGATGAAGTACACATAGTAACGGGAACTTTCGACGTCATTGGGAAGATATTTCTACCCCTGTCCCGGAGGGGCTTTGAGGAGCTCAAAGACAACATACAAAAACTTGATGGGATAACAGAAGTGAAATACCTGGAAGCCCTGGATTAACGCACTATTAACATAGGGGGTTCTATCAGACCCGCGAGCTCCTCGAGCAGGCTTCCTATTCTCGTCTTTCCACTCTTTCCATAGGCTCCAAGCACCACGAGAGAGTATTTCCCGCTATTTGCTTCTTTCAATACCTCGTCCTTCGCTATGCCCTCCACTATTTTTATTGAACAGTTGATGCCTTCTCCCCTGCAGAATTCAAGCAGATTGGTTAGAATATCGTGTATATCCCTCTTCATGTTCTTCCATATCTCCCCCTCAAACCGCTCCAAATCATTGATATCGCCGCTTCTTGTGCTCAGGTTAAAAGCCATTGCCCTGGCTTCCCTTCTATCGAGCACAGAAAACAAAAAAATCTTTGCCTTTTTGCTCTTTGCAATTTTTATGGCATGGAGCGCCGCTTTCTGGCTCCACTTTGAACCATCAACAAGCACAAGTATCCTCACACTCACCACCACACATACCTTATCCAGAGGAGACCCACTCCAATGGCAACAGTAGCCATCATTATGAACATCCCCACCTTTAAAAAGTCTCCAAAGGTTATTTTAACCCCTTCCCTCTCGGCGATTCCAATTACCACGACGTTGGCAGATGCTCCAATGGCGGTTCCATTCCCTCCAAGGCAGGCACCCAAGCTCAAAGCCCACCACAGGGGATAAACGTTTAGAGAACCACCCATGGCTTTTATTAATGGTATCATTGTTGCTGTAAAGGGAATGTTATCGATTATAGCCGATGCAAATGCCGAGAACCATGCTATAGCTATCAAAGCTTCGCCCTCTCCAACGATATGGGACGTTATCCAGTTAGCCAGCTGCCCTATGAAACCTGTTTCAACCAATCCTCCAACGATTATGAAAAGCCCTCCAAAGAAAAAGAGTGTTGCCCATTCCACCTTCTCCAGAACCTCCTCCGGCTTTTCCCTGCTCCAAAGCAAGATGAATGATGCTCCAAATAATGCCACGACCGCCGGTTCTACCCCAAGCCTATCATGGAGGAAAAACAGCACGACAACGAGGCCTATTGTGGCAATTGACTTCCGAAAGAGTGCTAAATCTTTGATAGCGGCTTTTTCATCAAGACGTTCTAGAGTTCTGTTTATCTTCTCCCTGTCCCTCTCATCCACTTTTAAGGCGCCTCTATATATAAAGTAAATCAGCACAATACTCACCAAAAGGTCAATAAATGCAATAGGACTCATATTCAGTATAAAGTCCATAAAACTCAGCTTTGCCGCGGAACCTATCATTATGTTCGGGGGATCTCCAATCAGTGTTGCCGCTCCTCCTATATTTGAAGCAAATATCTCCGATAGAAGAAAGGGCATGGGGTTAATTTCCATGAGCCTTGAAATGTAAAGGAGCATTGGGGTCAAAAGGAGGACCGTAGTTACGTTATCAAGAAAAGAGCTTACAAGGGCGGTAACAACAGAGAAGAGAAGTAAAACACGTATGGGGCTTCCTTTTGCAAGCTTTGCAGTTTTTATGGCAAGATATTCAAAGAGTCCGCTGTTTCTTGCAGTGTTGACTATTATCATCATACCAGCCAGCAGAAATATGGTATCCAAATCCAGATACTCAGGAAGCTTCTCCCATGGTACGACCTTTAACATCATCACAACAGCAGCCCCAAACATTGCTGCAACTGTTCTGTGTATCCTTTCACTCATTATCAGCCCGTAGGTAAATAGGAAAACGGCTAGTGCTACCGCTTCCATTGTTATCATGCTATCACCTCAGTACACTATCGTAGGAATCTCAAGATGCTGGATTATTTTGAGAACAACAGGACTCAAGGGGGATGACTTGGTGATTTCCGACCCGTAAGCCTTTGATATTGCGAGCATCTCATAATTATTGGCAATTTTAATCACATCTTCACTCTTATTCCCGAAAAATAACCTTCTCTGTGTTCTTAATCCCAGATTTTCAAGCTCTTTAGCAATCTTCCCAAGCATTTTCTCGCCATTAAGCTCTTCTTTACGTTTAAATTCCTCACTGGCTTCTTTGCTAAGTGTTTGTCTTATAATGGAGAAAACCTGGGAATCTATGATATATACGAGAAGAATGGTGGCATCGTAAGCGCTTAAGGTGTCGTAGAGGTCTTTAGGTATTTCCCTGACGTATCTATCTATGGGCATCAGGATCGATCCAATCTCCGGGAGCACCATCTCCTCCTCTGTGAGCA
>QMUB01000069.1 GCA_003663695.1 Thermococci archaeon
CCAACAATTGATTATATGGTAGAAAGACTGGAAAAACTTGAAATAATCCTGGGCTACATTGCAATTCGGGACGATTACGCTTATAGTCGCTCTCTGGTCGGAATAGCCGATGAACTGGATGAGGAAGTTGTAAAAGAGTGGGAGAATAAATATGACTTTCGCATTGGGGTCATCATCCCGAAGGGATATCTGATAGAATGGTACTTCCCCCCTCACGAGGATATGAGCCTGAAAATACTTGAGCTCGGGAAGTATGTCAAAAAATACTCCGTGGAATATCTGGACATGCTGAGAGACATCAATCGCATGGGCCCCTTTTCTCAGAGGGTCAGAAAGGATGGAAAAGGATACAAGTCAATCCTAGAGTTCTAAAGGACAGTATTCAAGACCAAATAAATCCCCCGTAGCCTGATATTCCAGTGCCCTGCAGTCATGACAAACGTATTTGAAGGGACATTTTGAACAGCCTTCAACCATATCTTTTGTGAGCCTCCAGAAATTTTTCAAACGAGTCTTTCTCAATAGGGCTCTAATCCCCTCCTTTTTTGCATCCCCAACTATGAACTTCCTCATTAATGGACATATCAATGCGTATCCATCTGCAGCTATTGTCAGAGTCCCCGAAAGACATGGACTGTACTTTATAGAGGTTGGATTATCTATTCTCCTGAGCTCTATTGGGTTCAATTTAAGTCCCATAAGGGTTCTGGGATATATGATATCTATGTAGACATCGAATGGAAATCTCACACCCCTCCTTAAGATCTCTTCATAATCCTTCTGCTCCATCAGCAACAGCGCAGAGTGCATATAATCCAGAGCCTCAAGTCGCTTTAGGTTCTCATCATTGTAGTCTGCCTCAACTACTATGTTCACCCCTTCCATGGGAGGCACTTTGTTCATGTCCTCAATCCTAACCACCATATAGATGTCTTCAATCTCGAGGGAAGAGGCGTACGCTGCAAGTCTAATAAGTAAGTCCAGGTCATCATAGTTTGTTAAATAAAGCTCATCTGCACTGGTTTTCGAAAATTCGTGGATAAGCTTTTTGAATCTTTCCTCATCCATGGGCTCCCTTCGAAGGAAAAACCTGTTATTTCCGATACACCCAATTGACCTCCTTATCCCGTCGAGTTCCGAGAAATTCCCTTTCCCCCTGCCAATCTGAAGTATAAGCCTCTCCAGCTTACCTCTATGCTCTCGATTCACCCACGGTGGTTTTGCTACGGATATTATCCTGCTCTCTTCAAAAAGTTGATCAACAACACCGGTGACCTCCACATTCTCCACACCGTACCACCGAAATAGCTAATGTAAAAAATCATATATTAACTTTTTCTATGCATATTTTGAATACCATTAACAGTAGTATGCAAAAAATGCATAGTAAACAATAATGTTTAACAATTCCAAGGGGATTATTTTGAAATGCTCTCCTCATACTGAAGGAGTAAGGCTCCAAAAATTATCAGGGATGCACCAAAAATCTGCCTCATACTTAAAACCTCATGAAAAATCAAGTATGCGAGAATTAAAGCCACAACTGGCTCCACAGTTGCCACTATGGATGCTCTGCTCGCTTCTATATCCCGAAGGGCATGATTGTACATTAAATAAGCCAAAAATGTTGGAAACACCCCCAAAGCCACCAGATATGGAATCGCCCCCATGGGAATGCTGAATTTTGTAAAGGGCAGTAAAAACAGAGTCCCAAAGCCAAGGGTGTACATTAAAGCTTCTCCAGGGCTCTCCTCCCTCACAGCGATTTTTCCGAGGATGCCGTATAGAGCATAAGTGAACCCCGAGAGCAAGCCCAAGATGATCCCCACAATGTTTACACTGCCGTTGAGCTCCGTTACGAAGAGAACACCAACGAGAACCATTCCAAGAGATGCTAATTTCATTGGGGTTATTCTTTCCTTAAAGATTAGATACCCCATTATTGTTGAATATATGGGGGCGGTATAAAGCAGCAAAACAGCTAAAGAGACAGATGAAAGCTTAACCGCATAAAAATACAGCACATAGAAAAGGAAGACGCTGAAAAAACCATAAAATGCATAGAACTTAAGTTTATCCTTTTTGAGGTTCAGGTCATCCCTGAAGTTATTGTAAAGCAGGAGAAGGAAGAATGCCGTGGAAGCCCTAAAAAAGACTATTGTAAATGGGTCTAAATTATATCCATAGAGCAGTTTAGCAAATATTCCCAATGTACCCCACATGCTGGCTGCAAGGAATACTAAAGCATAACCTTTCCTCAAGCTCCCACCTCAGGACCTACTGGCAACCTTCTCTTGTGTTCGCTCCTCTTTATTAGCTTTTCCACGTGCTTCACCTGGTGAATGGGGACATTAAGCTTTTCGGCAATTTCCTCCCCGGACATTCCCAAATCAACTAAATGATATAGGATTTCATCCAGAAGCCTGTAGCTTATTCCAAGCTCATCTTCGTCGGTTTGTCCTTCCCAGAGGCCCGCACTCGGCTTTTTATTCACAATTTGCGGTGGAACTCCCACAAGTCTAGCTATTTCCCAGACTTCTGTTTTATACATGTTTATCAATGGAGCGTAGTCGCTGGCACCATCCCCCCATTTTGTAAAATAGCCAACCAAAAACTCGCTCCGGTTGCTTGTTCCCAAAACAAGCATGTTGTTTGCATTTGCGTGAGCGTAAAGGATCATCATCCTGCTCCTCGCCATCAAGTTCCCTCTCGCTGTGCTGTCCAGCTCAAAGCCCAGAGCCTCCTCAAAAGCATCGATTATCGGTTTTATGGGAATTATTTTGTACTTTATGCCCAGGCTCTCGCAAACCAGCCGGGCATCCTCCAAGTCCCTGTTTTCATAATAGGGCATTATGAGTCCAAGGACTTTCTCCCTTCCTAGAGCTTTTGCACTTAAGAATGCCACAGTTGCGCTGTCAACCCCTCCGCTGATGCCAATGACGACACCATTTACATTGGCTTCCTCAACTTTCTCCCGGATAAAAGCCATGAGCCCCTCTACAACTTCAGCATAGTTCAGATCTCTCATCTCTTACCACCCCTCAAATCCCGAAGGAACCGCATATACCCCGAAAAAGTCAACACGGTACCAATAATCATCAATAGAAATGCAACATATCCAAGATAGGGATAGGAATAAACCTGAGCCCTAGCATAAAAGCGATAGTCAACATTTCCATGGATTATGCTGATGCTCGTTACATATCCGGGAATCGTTAAATTCCCTTCAAAGGATGCAGCTTCCGGTGAGGAATCTATAGAATATAATACGGTCGCATTCTTGGAGTTGAGAATTAGGTTGGCTTCTATTATCCTGTTGTAGGCATAGGGAATATAAAAATCCTTATTATCCCCCTCCTTCAGCACCCCCGACTCCTCGTAGATTTGGGGGGCAGTGTAACTGGCTCCAAGCGCCAGGATTATAGCGAGAAGGAGAAGAAGGAGTCCATACTTAAAGGCACTGTATCCAAAGGGAGTGCTCTTCATCATCTCACCACCATGAGAAGAACCTCAAGAAAGTTTAAATGTTTTATGAAAGAAAAGAAAATTAAATCTTTCCAGCTAAGTGGCACTCCACCCAGTGGCCATGCTCATATTCGATTAGCTGTGGGTGTTTTACATCGCACAGCCCTTTCTCCATGTAGATGCATCTCGGATGGAAGCGACACCCAGGAGGAATATTCGCTGCATTTGGAACCTCACCTTTAATTGGAAGCTCTTTAATAATTTCCCTTCTCTCCGGAATCGGCTCTGGAACCGCAGCTAGGAGTGCTCTTGTATACGGATGTATTGGGTTGTCTATGACCACCTTGGCGGGACCCATCTCCACGATTCTACCCAAATACATGATTGCCATGTAGTCCGCGAAGTACCTCGCCGTGGACATGTCGTGTGTAATGTAGAGGTAAGTAACACTCATTTTTTCTTTTAGTTCTTTCATAAGCTCAAGGATCTCTGCTCTAATTGAAACATCGAGCATCGAAACGGGCTCATCTGCCACTATGAAAGTTGGATTGAGAATCAAAGACCTAGCTATGGCCACACGTTGCCTCTGACCACCGCTGAGCTGGTGAGGAAATCTACCCACATAATCCTCTGGAGGTGTGATTCTTACCATCTCAAGAGCTTTATGAATTATTTCCTCTCTTTCGGCTCTTGTTTCACCGATTCCATGGATTAAAAGCGGTTCTTCAAGGACGTCATATATTCTGAATCTCGGATTCATAGATGAGAATGGGTCTTGGAATATCATTTGTACTTTTCTCCTGTAGTCTCTGATCTCTTCTTGGGTTTTCAGTTCTGTAACATCTTGTCCCTCCAAGTAAATGCTGCCATCTGTAGGCTCCCATAGCTTCATGATAAGCTTTCCTGTTGTGGATTTACCACACCCGCTCTCTCCGACTAGTGCAAAGACTTCTTGCTTTCGGATTTCAAAGTTTATGCCATCTACAGCTCTAACTACCCTCTCCGGATGTCCTGTAAGTGCCTCAAATAATCCTCTCTTAATGGGGAAGTACTTTTTCAACTTTTCAACTTTAAGTACAGGCTCGCTCATCTCTCATCCCTCACAGCAACCAGCATGCAGCATAGTGATCCTTATCAACTTCCTTTAACTCCGGTATCTGCTCCCTGCAAACTTCCATGGCGTATGGACATCTCGGGTGGAACCTGCATCCTGTTGGTGGCGTAATCAAGTTCGGTGGCTGTCCTGGAATGAACTCAAGCCTTTCCACATCCTCATGTAGCCTTGGAATTGCTGCCAAGAGTTTTTGAGTGTAGGGGTGGGCCGGCTCATAGTACACCTTTTTGCTATCCCCAAGCTCCACTATCTTTCCCGCATACATTATCGCTATTCTATCGCTTATTTCCGCTAAAATGCTCAGATCATGTGTGATGAATATCATGGAAAGTCCAAGCTCCTTCTTAAGCTTCTTCATTAGGTTTATGATCTGTGCCTGAACCACGACATCAAGGGCTGTTGTCGGCTCATCGGCAATGACGAGTTCGGGTTCCAAGAGAAGTGCCATGGCTATTATCACACGCTGCTTCATACCACCGCTGAGCTCATGGGGATATCTGTAGACAATGTCCGGTGCCAGACCAACCAGCTCAAGGTATTTTTGAGCTTTATCCAGCGCTTCCTCCCTCTCCATGCCCATGTGATAGAGCAAAGGCTCTATCATCTGATATCCTACCGTATAAACCGGATTTAGGGCATTCATTGCACCTTGGAATATCATCGCTATTTTCTGCCATCTTATCTCCTTCCTGAGCACATCCTCCGGAAGTCCGACCAGCTCCCTTCCCTCCATCTTAATGCTTCCGCCCACGATCTTCCCCGGTGGTGTTGGCATTCCCATTAAAGTGAAACCTAGGGAGGACTTGCCACATCCACTCTCACCGGCAAGTCCAAGCACTTCTCCCTTCTTTATGTTAAATGTTAAATCGTCGACTGCCTTAACTACACCTCTCGATGCAAAGTAATACATCTTAAGGTTCTTAACCTCGAGGATGTTCTTTGTCATCTTCACAACCTCCTGAGTCTTGGATTTAGTACTCTATCCAACGCTGTACCGAGCAACACGAATGTCAAACCTACCAAAGCTATTGCCAGTCCCGGTGGAATGACCCACCACCAGTAGCCATTGACCGCAGCACCTGCTACCTGAGCATCGTGAAGTATTTGTCCCCATGTTACCTTCGTGGGATCTCCCAGGCCAAGGAAACTTAATGAAGCCTCTGAAAGAACAGCACTTGGAACACTCAATGCCATTTGAGCGAATGCATATGGGAGGAGCTGTGGAACCATATGTCTAAAGATGATCCTTCCCGTTCCAGCACCCAATGCTCTCGCCGCTTCAACGTACACCTGTTCCTTAATCTGCAGTGCCATACTTCTCGCAACTTTGGCTATGCCAACCCACCCAAACAGCACCAGCAGGAACACTATTTGCCAGAGCTCTATGTGTCCTCCGAAGTAGGATCCCAAGAGTATCAATATTGGTAGACTTGGAATTGAAGCCACAAACTCGTTGATCCTCTGCATAAACTCATCTGTCCAGCCACCTAGATAGGCACTTGTAACCCCATAGAATATACCTATGAGAACACTTAGGACTGAAATTGATATGCCTATTGTAAGTGAAACTCTTGAACCCCAGATGAGACCAGCTAAGAGGTCTCTTCCTTTGTAATCGGTTCCCAGCCATCCATAGCTTCTACCGTTGAATATTACCTCCGTGTTATCCACCGAAACGGTGAGACCTTGGGGGATCCTAACATTTATTATGACTTTATAATCCCCCTTCAAGCTTTTTGGGCGGTCGAGCATATCCGGTGAAATTTTAGCAAAGAGAACTTTCATGCTGTCCAGTGTTGCCAGGTACTCGAATTCCTTTTGAGGTGTCAGCTGTATTCCAGTCTTCTCCTTTACCCAGTTAATGGTGGCTCTCCTAACAGCCTCGGACCTTCCAAGCTGAAGTGTAGTTGCTCCTTTAATCTTATAGCCACTTAGGATGGTTATCTGCTCCCCGTCGGGCCTGACGATGATCACATCCATTTTGGGAGTTCTCCGTGGATTGGGCGAGGTACCTGTGATATTTTTGATAACTATATCCTGGGGAGGAACATCGTATATGTTCTTATAGGGGATTTCAATTTTGAAGCCTTCATCCGTCTTTACCATGTACTGCTTGAGCTGATCACTTGTGAATATCTCGTGAACTGCCAGAGTCTGACTTGAAAATGCGTTTACCCATTTGGG
>QMUB01000070.1 GCA_003663695.1 Thermococci archaeon
AACTGACAATAATTGTTATATTCTTAGCCTATTTTATAGTGCTTTCCCTGCTCTGTCTGAGACGTTATGGTGCATTTGAATATCGGAGTTTGGATCTTGGTATATTTACCCAGTCTTTATCAAGCACTCTCAAAGGATGTTTCTTCTACAACACGGTTGAATACCAGTGGTACGGTGTCTCATCTCACTTTGGAGTCCATAACCAGCCCCTCCTCCTTTTAATCCTCCCCCTCTATGCTCTCTTCCCTTCACCAAAGACCCTCCTCATCCTTCAGGCTTTCGCTCTGGCATCATCAATACCGATTGCTTTTGAACTGGCAAGGGAAGAATTAGGGGAGAGGGGGGCATTTGTCCTAACCCTCCTCTATGCGACGAACTCTTCCCTATTGGGCATAGGACTCTTCGAGTTCCATCCGGTTTCTCTGGCAGTACCTCTCTTACTTTTGAGTGCCCTTTTATGGCGCAGGGGTAGAAAAGGAGCATTTTTATTTACCTCCATGCTGGTGCTCGCAGCAAAGGAGGATGCCCCTCTGGGAGTTCTGAGTTTAGCATTATATGAACTTTTAAATGACATGCCAAAAAGCAAACTCGCCGGGAAAAAGTGGCTCTTGGGCGTCATGGGCCTCTCTCTGCTCTGGTTGGTTCTAAGTTTAAAGCTCATCATTCCCCACTTCAGAACCGCCGGTTACATATACACAAGGCTCTATGATGGTTTTGAGCTCGATTCGAGAAAGATTCTCTACTTCATCGTGGCGAATCTAACCTTTGGTCTATTTCCATTGATGCGTCTTAGGAATCTTCCCCTTCTGGCACTTCCGTGGGCGGAATCTCTTTTAGCTGTGAGAGAAACTCAAACAATGATAGGCTTCCACTATCCTTACATGATAGTCCCCCTCTCCTTCATAGCCTCTGTGGACACTCTAAGAGATAGAAGGCTAAAAGACGTGCTTGCACCTTTGTTGATCTTGAGCATCATCACTTCTCTTGCAACGTATCCCCTCACGTCCTCACCTCTCCTTCAGGACAGATACATAGTTCATGCTCATCTAATTGAGAAACCGGATGACAGGGATGTTTTGATATGGAGCATTTTGAAAGCTCTTAAAAAATCGAACTGCTCCATTTACACACAGCCGAGATTTTATTCTTCCCTGGCTAATAAACTTGATGTTTATTTGGGAGTAACCAATGTTGATGTGCTCTTCTTTGATATGAGGACATATGAAGGGAGAAAGTTCAAAAAGAGGTTTGGAAAGGGCATCGCCAATTACACACTCGTCTATTCAAAAGATGGCGTTGAACTTTATGTTAGGAGGGATAGAGTGGGGAAGTGCGGCGTTAAATCTCTCCCTCTCCGCTGAACCATCTGTCTAATTCCTCATCACTTATTGCATCATCGTCAAATCCAAGCTCCTTTTTTTGAAGTTCTATTAACCCGGGCGTGAGCAGGAGTTTTCCATCGAGCTTGGGAACAGCGTAGTGAAGGGTCATCTCGCTGAACTCATCGAGCTTAATCGTCGGGTTTTCCTCGTACTCAATCTCCTCGAGCCGTTTGCCGTCAGCTATGAGCTTCGCCACTATTGAAGCTCCGTCAATTGAATACTGAGGTTTTCCTATATGTCTCACCTTTACCCCTTCCATCTTTGAGGTTATGAACTCCTTTGTTCTTCCCGTGGGGATTGCGTTTCCCAAAATACCTCCCACTATGATTATCGTATTTTCCTCAATGTCCTCCGGCTTGAGCTCTTCTTCCGCCTGCAGATCGAGGACTATTATCTTTGAGCGGTCGAATGGAAACTTCGTTACGCTTTCGCTCAGGACATTTCCAAGCTTTGCGAGTTTTTCTCTCTCATCTTCTCTAACATTTGTAAATATCAGATTATCTCCCCACCACTTAGCTACATGAGAATATTCAAGCCAGAGCCACTCGCTTATCTCCTCAAGGTGCTCTATCACCAAATACGGCATCACCCTCACCTGGCAAGGGTATGAGAAGAGCCTTAAAAAAGTAACTGAGAAAAGAAAGAAAGCTTCAGATAGCTATCATCGTTGATGTCATCTGTATCTCTGGCATCTTCCTTATTTTTTCCGTGATGAATTGATCCAGATCCTTCAGTGTTTCAGTCTCAACCTTTACAACAAGGTCGTACTCTCCATAAACCACATACGCCTCCTTAACATCGGGCATTGCCAAAAGCTTTTCCATAACTTCCCTTTCTTTCCCAGCAGCTGTAACCATCAAAATAAACGCCGTCACCATATCTTACCACCAAAATAATTTTATTCTTTGGGGTATTTAAGGTTATCGAAAAGCCATGATAGGACACTTGATAGATGAGAAGAGCTTGAAAAGGTTTTATGAGCACTTAAAAGGGAGAGGGATACTTAATGTCATCCCCTACTCCAAGGGTAATACCAGTCTTGTTTTCGTTGGTGAAAGAGAAGGTGAAAAAATCCTCATAAAACTGCAGCGTAGGGATTCGTCCAGGAGAAGCCTGAGGAAGGAAGCCGAGATCCTGAAATTCCTCAAGGGTAAAAATATAACGCCCGAACTTTTCTTCACAGGTAATTTCGAGGGTTTGGATTATCTCGTGAGGCATTTTGCGGAGGGAGAACCCATATTGTATGCCAATATTGAAAGAGAGCATCTAATTGAGATTGGGCGAAAAATGCACGAGCTCGATAAGCTTGGAATAGACCACGGTCAGGTTCAGGGGGGTAAGCACATTTTAGTAGGGGACAGAGTATGGATAATTGATTTTGAAAAGGCGAGCCTGAAAAGAAAGCCCAGAAATTTAACATCCGCCATGGCAATGTTATTCCTCAACGAGAATCAGATATCCAAGAGAATTATTACAAAATTCGGGCTGGATGAGAAGTTTCTTGAAGAGCTTAAAACTGCGGTTAAATTTTATAAGCGGAAGAAAAATCCCAAAGAAATTTTTGAGCTACTTTCTAGCCTTTAACCTATCCCAGAGAAGGAAGAGGATTGGAATCACGATTGCCATGGAGACAAGTCCAATCCTTGGATCAGAGAACTGGTTAAATACTAAAATCACCGCCAGCGTGATTGTCATCATTAGAAATAAATCCCTATCAAAGAGCCTGGCCCTAACAAGGATATTTTCCTTTCTAGCCAGATATGCGAGATATGTGGGTATCCCAAGGGCTGCAAGGGCAACACCCACGTATGATTTTGTTAGCAGGGAGATTAGTATTCCCACCGTGAGAATCCCTGCAACTGCATGCTCCTCTTTCATGACTTAATCTTAAAGCTTAAATACTTTAAAAGCTTGTCATAATATCGGTGATAGCGTTATGAGCAAAATCGAATGGAACCATGAGACTTTTTCTAAGTTCGCTTACTTGGGGGATATACGGATTTCAAAGGATGGAAACCAAATCGCCTATGTTCTTACAAAAGCGAACATGAAAGACAATAAGTACGAAAATACCCTCGTGATTGAGGAAATTGAAAATGAGAGTAGGAAGTTTATAGAAAATGCGTCGATGCCCCGCTTTTCTCCGAGCGGTAAGAAGATTGCATTTATGAGGTCAAACGAGGAGAACAAGAGTGTGGAGGTCTGGCTCTATGATCTAACATCCATGAGTGGAAAGAAACTCCTTGAGGCGAAGAACATACTTAATATGAGCTGGAATGATGATGACAGGAGAATCCTAATAACAGGATTCAAGAGGAGAGAGGATGAGGACTTTATCTTTGAGGACGACGTTCCAGTTTGGTTCGACAATAAGGGCTTTTTTGACGGCGAGAAGACAACATTTTGGATACTCGACACGGAGAGCGAGGAAATTTTAGAGGAGTTTGAAGCAGAAAAATTTGCCTCGGGAATCTGGCACGGCGATGAGGTGCTCTACGCCCAGCACCACAGGGAAGAAGGAAAGCCCGCCATGTTCAGGTTCTACGACATCTTCAGGTATAAGGAGGGTGAGAGCGAGAGGATATTTGAGAAGGTCTCTTACGTACCAGTGGATTCAAACGGAAAGCTCGTACTCCTCCGCGGCAGGCCGGAGAAGGAAAGGCTCAGCGAGCATGATTACCTCTACATCTGGGATGGCAGGGAAGTGAAACCCCTAACGGAAAAGTTTGTCTACAACAACGGTGCGGCAAGGCTCGATAAAAAGGGCTGTGTGTATTTCACGATGGCAAAGGAGGGAAGGGTTAATCTCTACAAGCTGAGCGGCGAGGAGTTAATCTCTATCGTTGAAGAAAACGCTTGGGTCATGGAGTTTGATGTAAGTGATAACGGAAAGATTGTACTCCTCAAGCAAACCGACACCATGCCGAGCGAGGTCTTCATATGGGACGGCGGGCTCAGGCAGCTCACCGACTACAACGGACCCATTTTGAGCAGGCTCAAGAGGAGACCAATAAAGCACTTCCGCTTTAAGAGCCTCGACCTCGAAATGGATGGGTGGTATATAAAGCCGGACATAAAAGAGGGCGAGAAAGCTCCCGTTGTGGTCTTCGTCCACGGCGGGCCCAAGGGTATGTATGGATATTACTTCAAGTACGAGATGCAGCTCTTGGCCGATAAAGGCTTCTACATTGTCTTTGTCAATCCGAGAGGAAGCAACGGCTACGATGAGGGCTTTGCACTTAGAGTGCTTGAAAGAACGGGCTTGGAGGACTTTCAGGACATAATGAACGGAATTGAGGAGTTCTTTAAACTTGAACCCCAGGCCGACCGCGGGAGAGTTGGCATAACGGGCATAAGCTATGGCGGCTTTATGACGAACTGGGCGCTAACGCAAAGCGACCTCTTCAAAGCCGGCATCAGTGAGAACGGTATAAGCTACTGGCTGACGAGCTATGCCTTCTCGGACATCGGTCTTTGGTTTGATAAAGAGGTCATCGGTGAAAATCCACTCGAAAACGAGAACTACAAGAAGCTTAGCCCACTATTCTATGCAGACAGAGTGAAAGCGCCCCTGCTGATAATCCACTCCCTCGAAGACTACCGCTGCCCGCTCGATCAGAGTGTTATGTTCTATCACGTGCTTAAGGATCTCGGTAAAGAGGCTTACATTGCAATATTTAAGAAAGGCGCCCACGGACACAGTCTCCGCGGAAGTCCAAGGCACAGGGCAAAGCGCTATAAGCTTATAATGGAATTCTTTGAGCGCAAGCTCGTTGAAGGAAAAGAAGGATTTAACGTTGAGGAGGTTTTGAAGGGCTCTGAATGACCTCTTAATTCTTTTTAAAGTCCTTCAGGTCCCACGCGAGTCTTAACTCTTCCTTCCCCTCAATTTCCTTTGCTACAATGCCATAATGCTTTTCCCAGCCATCAAGCCCGACCAGCTCTGCCTTCCTCTCCAAATCCTTCAGAATTCTCCGTGCTTCTCTCTCTTTAAGTGCTCTCCACTTAACCTCAACGAACAGTGCCTTCTTTTCCCTTTCATTCAGAGCGACAAGGTCAATCTCCTCTCCTTTGTACCACCAGCGCCCGATTCTTGTAAAGCGGAAATCGGTCAGTTTCATGAAAACCTCGGGTTTTCTCACGAGTTTTTCAAAAACGCCCCCCATATATGTGTTGAAGTCCTCCCGGGAACGCTCCCAAACTTCCTCCGCTAACCCCGCCTCAAGGTAGCTCTTGTTAGGCAGAACATATCGGAACCAGAAGGCGAAGTAGCTGTCCGCTATGGAATAAAGTCCTCTCTTGCTTCTCGTTGCTGTAACCGGAACATTACGCTCCACTATACCCAGCCTCTGGAGAACCGTTAAGTACTTTGATACGAGGCTTTTATCGAGGCCGGTTGCATTCACAATCTCCCCGAACCTTGAGCGACCACCCGCCACAGCCTCAAGTATCGCGAAGTAGTTTGCCGGTTCTCTGAGCTCCTCACGCATGAGGATCTCGGCTTCCTCATAGAGAAAACTCCCCTTTGAAAGGACATTCCCGACGACGTTTTCATCAAAGCTTTTTTCCGGTTCGAACTGAAGGAGATACGCCGGAACACCCCCGAGGACACCATATGTCTTTACGAGGTCTTCAGGGCTGTATCCGGGTAAGAACTCCCCGATATGGAAGAATGGAATCTCATCGATCCGCCACTGCCCTGTTCTTCTACCATAGAGGGGGCTTTTGTACCCCATAACGTCCGTTTCCATCGCCGAGACGCTTGAGCCGCAGAGTATCAGCATGAGTTTTGTCTTTGAAATCTCTAAATCCCACGCCTTCTGAAGAAGTGATAGAACCGGCCGGTACTGCTCTATGAGTAGAGGGAACTCGTCAATTATCAGCACGATTCTTTCATCACCGGCTCTATCCGCAAATGTCATGAGGAGCTCGTCTATGTCCTCGAAGGCAATCTTGCCGAAGAGCTCATCGCCCAGGAATTCAGCGAGGAGTTTTTGAAGCTCCCGGATATTCTCCCGGTAGGGCCTCTCGGTTGCCAGAAAATAGACGTGTGCTTTGTCCTTTGCAAAATGGAGGAGCAGCTCTGTCTTTCCTATCCTTCTCCTGCCATAAATAATGAGAAACTCCGCCCGTCCGCTCGAGTATCTATTCTCCAAAAATTCCATTTCTTTCCTTCTGTCAAGGAACTTTTGTCTACTCATGAGTATAATACTTGTGCTTCAACTATTTAAGACTTTCGAACTCAAGCTTAGGCTTCCTCCCCACAACCCCCAGTGCCTTCTCGACCTTTTTCACCCCGACGAAGCCCGCCCTTCTCAGCCTTTCCATAACTCCTCTTTGCAAATCTTTTTTTCTATACTTCTTCCCGG
>QMUB01000071.1 GCA_003663695.1 Thermococci archaeon
GGGGTTAGTCCCTCAAAACTCTTTTTGGTGAGAAAAATGGTTGAAGCAACATATAAATGTGCCAAATGTGGTAAGGAGTTTACACTTGATCTGGAGAACATTAGAGAAGTTCGCTGCCCCTACTGCGGCAGCAAGATACTTAGAAAGCCAAGACCGAAAGTTGCAAAAAGGGTTAAAGCTATCTGACGATTGTTTTGCTTTTGCTGATCCAAATTACTCTACATGGTGCAGAGAATGATGCTCATAACAACATCCCACAGACCCACCAGAAGGACCAGAAGCTTTGGACATGACCTAGAGAAGGTGTTCCCCAATTCTCGGTATTTGACGAGAGGCAAAAAAACACTTCATGATCTTTTAATGGAAGCATATGATATGGGTTATGAGCGGTTGGCGATAATCAACGTCTGGAAGGGTAATCCTCTGAAAATAACCTTTATCAAGGTTTCTCCTACGGACTGGGGATATCTTGGCTACCTCTACCTTCACGGCATAAAGCTTCAGAGGGAGATAGGATTCAAAAATGTGAGGCCCATAAGGGAGGAAATGCCCTTTGTCATAACGACGGCAAAGAGGACAGGTCTGGATCACGTCTCTTTTGGGAGGGTTTTTGCGGAGCTTACGGGGGGAATTTTTGTTCCGAGAAAAAATTACAGCCTTCAGACAATAGGAGATAAGTATAATACGGATATTCTAGGTGTTATAGAGAGGCATCCCAGGGGGATGGCCATTAACTTCCATCGCCTTGACATAGATAGGGAGAATCCCGTGGGTCCTCTGATAAGTGTTAAAATATGGATCATGGAAGACGGAAGGAGATGGGATTACAAAGAATCCCTCGGTATTAAAGTCAGGAAAGATTGATTTCGAAAGCGTTTTTAACTTTGAATACTTAATATTGTGTATGAGCAGAGTCCCTTTTTACCTCAAAGAGCGTCTTGAGGAAGTCAGGCGAAGGGTTCTCTTTGAAACATATGAGGTTCAAAAGCTCCCGCGATGGGAGAGGATAACCTTCACGTGGCTAGTCCTCTTCTCCTTTTGGATTGTCATAAGCGGAAATTTAAGCTTGGAGAACATATTTGCCGGTGCCCTCTCCTCTCTCATAATATCCTCTTTTATGTACGACATGCTGACGGATGATATAAGGGCAAGCGGACACCTTATAGAAAAAATCATTTACATTGCACTCTTCCTGGTACCGCAGTATCTCTTCATAATGATTTTCCGGCTATTGGAGAGCAACTTCAGGGTCGCCAAGCATGCCATTCTGCTGGATATAAATCCGGGTATCGTGAAAATAAGGAGTGATCTTCATTCCGACACAGGATTGACAATCCTTGCGAACTCTATAACACTCACTCCAGGAACTTTAACAATCGATGTTGATAAAAAGCTCGGTGAAGCTTATTTATACGTTCACTGGCTTAATGTGGAAACTTTAGATAGGGAAAAAGCGGGATATAAGATAAAGGGGGATATAGAGGAATGGTTGAAGAAAATCTTCTGGTGAATCCATTTGGGTGGGGAGTCATACTGCTCCTGATTACAGCATCTCTTGTTAGCTATAGAGTCTTATTTGGCCCAACCCTTGCTGACAGGATGGTGGGATTGAACACGGTTACGACAAAAATAGTTGTTATAATCGCCCTTCTCTCTGTCCTTTTGGAGGCATACTTTCTCTTGGATATCGCTATAGTGCTCTTAATGGTTAATGCCGTCAGCGGGCTGATACTGGCAAAGTATATGGAGGTGCGGAGATGATTGAGTACTTCTTTTTGGCATTGGGCTTGTTGGTAATGGTTTTTAGCACCTTGGGAATCCTGCGCTTTCCGGATGTTTACACCCGACTGCATGCAACGACGAAGTGCGATACGGGCGGAGCCATGAGCATAATGATAGCTCTGGCAATCTACGTGGATGCATCCTTCTTCATAAAGCTCAAGTTTCTGATTCTGGCATTTTTGATAGCCCTGATAAACCCCATGGTTTCCCATGCCGTGGCGAGGGGGGCGTATAAATACGGTATAAAACCAAAAGTTGTGGTGGACATGTATGCCTGGGATAATCCATGAGGTTCTTTTAATCGCCCTGATTTTAAGTTCAGTAGCTGTGATAGAGGAGAAGCGCTTGGTTAGTGCCGTTATTAAATACGCCCTTATGGGTCTAATCTTCATCGTGGTTCTGCTTCAGCTTAGGGCACCCGATGTTGCTCTCTCCGCCATTGTTGTGGGAGCCATCGTGATTGGCGTATTTTTGTACACGATAAAGGAGGTGGAGAAGTGAAGAGATTTATGGCTCTTATTTTGATAATCTCTCTCCTATTCGTGCTCGCATCCTTGGATTATTCAAAAAATCAGAGAGGCAGCTATGCTTATTATACCACGCACTGGGAAGAGGTGGGTGTTCCAAACCTAGTTACGGCAATTCTGGCGGACTGGAGAGGGTATGATAGCCTTGGAGAGGCAGTTCTTCTCTTTGCTTCAATAACGGGGTTCTATCTGCTGCTGGGGGGCAAGAAGAAATGAGGATGAGCCTCGTTGTCAGGACTACAACAAAATTTATAAGTCCCTTCCTTGTTACCTATGCGGCTTATCTTATGGTGTATGGGCATTTAAGCCCTGGCGGAGGGTTTCAGGCGGGCGTTATCTTGGCGGTGAGCGTAATCCTCCTTATAACCTCACATGGGTATAAGCGTGTCAAAAAGTCCTTCAGATTTAGAGAGGTTCAGACTATAGAGGGAATTTCAGCACTTTCATTGGTGCTCCTCGCAACAGTAGGAGTGTTTTTTGGGGGCTTCTTTTATAATTTTATCAGAGGTGGGAGCTTTGGTGCCCTCGTAAGCGGAGGGATAGTCCCCCTCTTCAACATTGGGGTTGCCCTTAAGGTCGGAGCAGCATTCACATTTATGTTTTACATGCTTTCGAGGTGGGTGGAGCGTGATTGATGCGGAAACAGCTGGTGTTATCGTGATGCTCATAGGCTTCTACGGCATGCTGACGAAGGAGAACCTGATAAAACAGGGCTTAGCCATAAACGTAGTCTCGATAGGTCTGGTTCTGTTTTTCGTTGGAACCGGTTATGTGGAAGGAGCGAACTTTGCGATAGCTCCGAATGAGAATATGGTTGACCCGCTACCATCGACGCTCATGCTCACAACCCTGGTTGTTGATGTTGCAATCACGTCGCTTGCACTGGCTTTGATATTGAGGATGGGGAGGGAGGAAATTTGATACCTCTAATTGTGGCCCTGCCCCTCTTAACAGCATTCCTGATTTATCTCGCACTTCCCATTGGGCTAAGAAGGATTGTGAAGCCTTTATTTTTAGCTGGCATATTCTCACCGTGGTTCATCTTTTTGATCCTTGTGGGGAAATCCCACCTAAGCGAAGTGGTAGGAGGGTGGAGCAGGGTATCCGGGATAGAAGTTGCCTTTGATTTCTACAACGTTTATTTTATACTCGCCGAGCTCATACTGTTTTCCCTCGTTTCCCTATACTCCATCACATATTTTAAACACAGGAGTGTTGAGAAGGTATATGTTCTGATGCTTCTCATGCATGCAGGTCTTTTAGGGGCATTTGTAAGCAGAGATCTGTTCAATTACTACATATACATGGAGATAGCCTCCGTTTCCTCATTTGCTCTTACTGGTCTCTCTGAGGAAAAGGGTGCCAAAGGAGCGGCTTTTAAGTACTTGATTTTCTCTCTCCTCGCATCCTATTTTTTCGTCTTCTCAATCGGGCTGATATATTTAAAAACGGGATATTTAAATCTTAAGCTCATAGGGGAGAATTTTACGCCATCCAGAGAGCTTAACGCTGCTCTGGGCATAGCTTTTACATCACTCCTTTTAAAGGCTGGCATATTCCCCCTCCACTTCTGGCTTCCAGATGCCCACTCAAAGGCTCCGACTCCAATAAGCGCCCTCTTGTCGGGGATAGTGGTCAAAGCTCCCCTTTATGGTATGCTCATGCTTGCTTTAACCTTCCCGCTTGATGAATTCTTAAAGAAGGCGCTGCTCCTAATAGCATTCTCTTCCATGTTCTTTGGAATAGCGATGGCCCTTCTCCAGATGGATGCCAAGAAGCTTCTGGCTTATCATACTGTGAGTCAGCTCGGTTACATTCTTCTTGGAATCGCCACGCTCAACTTCTATGGAGCCATATATCATGCTTTCGCTCATGCACTCTTTAAAGGAGGCCTGTTTTTAAGTGTGGGAACTCTTATAAATGCTCAGAAAACGAAGAATTTGAAGGAACTTACATATAGACATGACAAGATCCTGATGATGTCAATACTGATGTTAAGTCTTGCAATTGGAGGAATCTCCCCATTTATCGGTGCTTTCAGCAAGAAACAGCTCTTAAATGGATTGGTTGGATGTGAGCTCTTCTATCTAGCAGGGATTGGAACACTTGTCTCATTTGCAAAGCTTAACTATTATCTCCTTACTCCAGGGAAAGCAGAGAGAAGCGATTCGCTTCAGAGAGCTGTTTCTACCACATTGGCTTTCATAACTCTGGGCTTTGGGATTTACTTTCTGCCAGAACTATCCCTAAAGAATGATTCGCTTAACATTCTGGCTGCATTGATTTTATTCTACGTCCTGAAAAAAATGGGACTCTTTAGGATTAAGATGAAGGCAAAGTTTGGGAAGCTCGGAAGGGAAATCAACTTCTATTCTGCAGTTTTTGCACTTCTTCTCCTGTTGTTTTTACTCAAGCTTTTTTAATCTAAGCTCCCTGACCTCTTCTACATTCAGGAGTTCTTTTTTTAGTTCTTCAAGCGGCGTATCGCTTTTACTCGTATCCACAACGGCGACAATTGCTGCCAGACCAATTTCGGCGAGTTCTTCACTCTCGTTGAAAAGTATATTTACCCTGTGCTTCCCGAAGAGCCCGCTTATCTTTGCCAGCACTCCGGGTTTATCCTCAACGACGAACTCCACCTCAATGAGCTGTTTTCCTGGGAGAGCTATCCTCTCCAGATGCACTTCATTCAAATCCGTATCAATTTCAACCAGAAAATACGAGTCCCTTACAAGCCCTATCTCATAGGCAAACTCTCTGGGGATGGTTATACTTCCGTCCTCCTTTACCTTGATGATATCATAGTGCCTCATGCTACCATCTCTATACATACTCCTAAAAAAGTTTGCTGGTTTTTCAAATCTTCAAGCCTATTTAGAAGCAATTTTCCACAGAACATAAATTTACCAAAAATTTTTTAATGGAGAGCAACTAGATGATGTGGAGGTGCACCTTTGCCGTTTGACGTTATAGGTTATGTTTTCGTGATTATAGCCACTGCAAGGGTTTTTGCGGAAATATTTGAGCGTTTGGGATACCCCGGTTTTCTCGGCGAAATATCCACGGGGTTAATCCTAGGAGTTGTTTTAAAGAATCTCCCAAGGGCAGATTTAGATCTGCTGGCAGAGCTGGGTATATTCTTTCTAATGATGTATGCAGGTCTTGAGTTAACACCGGAGGAAGTTCGTTTAGGGGGCAGGAAGGGATTTCTCATATATCTTGTGACACTCGGACTGATGTTCTTCCTCACACTTCCCTTTACAGGATATAAAATATACACCGATAATATCATAGTGGCTTCAATACTGGCGGTGGCTTCCGCCCCGATAGTCTTGCGTCTAACCCGCTTCTTCGGGAAGGATTTCCTCCATATAGCACTCTCCTATGCTGTCATAAGTGAGGTGGGGAGTCTTGCCATTCTCTACCTCCTCGTGAACTTTGAGCTTTATCATCTGAGTTATGCGGAGCTTGGATTTGAGTTGCTTAAAGATGTGCTCTTCCTAACCGTGGTTTTGGGTGTGAATTATGTCATAGGGATACAGCATAAGCTCTGGATAATCATGAGGCTCAGGAGGTTAAAAAGTGATGAGGCGGTTTTTGGGATGGTCATGATACTTGCAACATCTCTTGCATTGGTAAGTGAATTTATAGGTCTCCACTTCAGCATAGGCGCCTTTTTGGTAGGTTTGCTTCTTCACAGTGATCTAATGGGAACCAAGCAGTTTGAGAGGGTTCATACCATAATCTCGGGAGTAACTTACGGGATATTTGCTCCCATATTCTTTGCATGGAGGGGGATTAATTTTGAGACCGAGTTCTCAATTCAGGTTATCTACTTCTTTGTTGTCATATACCTCGTTAGAATTCTGGCAACTATGGTGATGGTGTGGGAGAAGAACTTTAAGGTTTCTATCATGAGAGCGGCGGGGATATCAAGCTTTGGTGTGCTTGGACTTCTGGTCGGTGAAATAGGGTATTCCTACGGGGTTTTGAGCGAACACATGTATGCCCTTGCATCACTGGCAAGCATACTTGGAATATTTGTTTCAGCCACGGTGGGGAGAATAGTAAACCACATGGGAGGTATTGGTTATGAGTGAACCTATAGAAGGATTCATTGAAATTGAATTTCCGAGTGAGGAAATAGCCAGGGTGGTTTATGAGAGCGTCCTTATTGAAGATAAAAGCGTTCCCTACAGACGCACAAGGACGAGGCTGCTCTTGAAGGGTAAAAGAATAAAGCTGGAA
>QMUB01000072.1 GCA_003663695.1 Thermococci archaeon
AGAGAGATAACGGAAGAGGGAGAGTTCTGGATAGAGGGAGATAAAGTAATCCCCTCCCCTTCTCGGGAACCATGACTTCATACTTCAATATTTTCATGGTTTGCAGGCTCAGTTTTGGGAATATGCTATGATAAACTTAACACCTACGAATAAGAGAGTTATTAGGAAAAGAACGGCGTTTTTAAGCAATTGGGTTTGGTGGATAAAATTCCGGATATAGCAGAGCTCCTGCTATTCCCACCGCTCCAATAAAGATATAGAGAGGGGCTAGGGTTTTTGTCTTCATGCTTTCTTCCCTACCTTAATTTTCTCCTGATAATACCTAATCCTCCCATTGTAGCCATAACTATCCCATAATATCTAAGGTAGATATAATAGAAGTCAATTAAATACGAAATGAAAATTAAAAATACACCTAGCAAAAAAAGAGAAATCGAAATTAGTGACTTGGGGACCATTACCTTCACCACACTTTCTATTATCTTGGTCGTTCACGAACTTGGAGTGTTGATTGAGGCAATTTAGGAGTTGCCACAACGAATGTACTTACTAAAAATACAACCAACATTATGCTAAATATTTCTTTCCACATTCCTTGCACAATACACCATCCAGATTATATAAATTGCACTTCATATATTTAAATTTTTCCTTTAAAGAGTTGGAAAAGTGAGGGTTTTTTACCTAGCTTCCATTAAGTGCTAGGGGTAGATATAAAAAATCTTAAATGCAGATTTTAAATGTAAAAATATCTCTCAAGTTCCCACTCGGTAACCTTCTTTGTATCTTCGGGAAGTTCCCTCTCCTGCAGGTACCGCAGGTAGGATTTCCATTCCTTTTTCTTGTATTTTATGAAATTCTCATAAGCCCCCGCAAGGGCTTTTTTAATAACACTATCCTTTTTGAGCTCTTTTAATGCTTCGCCTAGGCTCGATGGTAGGTTTTCAATCCCGAGCTCTTCTCTCCTCTTTGCATCCATCTTATAGACGTTTTCCTCAACATAACCAAAAGGCTCAATTTCATTGTGAATTCCATCCAAACCCGCCCGTATAACAGCGGTCAATGCCAAGTATGGATTTGCACTTGGATCAGGACATCTAAACTCTACACGAGCCCCCTTTCCTTTAAACGCCGGTACTCTAACCAAGGCACTCCTGTTCTTATATCCCCATGAGATATATATTGGAGCTTCATAGCCAGGAACCAGGCGCTTATAACTGTTTACGGTTGGATTTGTTACCGCAGCGAGCGCCTTTGCATGCTTCAATATACCTCCAATGAAGTATAGTGCCATTTCACTGAGCTTTTCCTTACCCTCGAAGAGATTCTTCTCTCCTTCCCAGAGGCTCAGATGGAGATGCATGCCGTTTCCGGGCATTCCAAAGATTGGTTTTGGCATGAATGTAGCATGTAAACCGTTCATCTCCGCAACAGCCCTCGTGATATACTTGAAGCTGATTATATTGTCCGCGGTTTTTAGAGCATTATCAAATCTAAAATCTATCTCATGCTGCCCTGCTCCAACCTCATGATGGAGAACTTCAGGAGTTAGCCCGAAATAGGGCATGTAATGGGCTATTTCACGCTTTATAATTCTGGCTTTATCGAGGTTTATCAAGTCAAAGTAGCCTCCTGCGTCGGGGATCTTGAGCTCCCATGTGCCATTTTTCTTGAAAAAGTAAAACTCTGGTTCAGGCCCCACATAGGGTATCAAACCTTTCTCCGCGAGCTCCTCCATGAGTGATTTTAAAATTCCCCTTGAGTCCGCGGAATAAAGGGTTTCATCCTTGTAAATGTAGCCGTAAACCCTGCTTATTCCATCCCACGGGACATCTGCATGGGTTGAAGGATCCGCTTTTAAAATTAAATCGCTGTCCTCTATACCCTGAAATCCTGGTATTGATGAACCATCGAAGGCTATGCCATCCCTTACCGCCTCCTCATATCTCGAAGCCGGAATTTCCATACCTTTAGGGGAACCGTTTATGTCCACAAAAATCAATTGCATGAACCTTGGTCTGGATTCAAATTCCACCTGAACTTTTTTAACTTCGTTCATTTTTATCACCATTAAATATGAGTTTGTTCATTATAAACGATGTTTAGTTGAACATGTTGGTAAATAAAAGGCTTTTGGTTGAACTTTTGTCATTCTGCTAAAGAAAATGCCGATTTGCCATCGTTTTACAAATTTTAGTCAAAAATTATTAAAAAATTTCCCATAATTAACATATTAATGATAAAACGTGAATGGCGTGCTAAACTCATGAAGAGGGCTCCATACTGTCAGGATAACGGGGCATCACCACCGCGAGGGCAGGCAAGATGGCTTCTTTTTCTGAAGAATCATCAGAAACTCAAACCCTACTGCTTATCCTAACAGTATGGAGGGCTCTACCGAAAAATTTATAAACTATCCTCCGCCTATGGAATATCGACGCCCCGGTGGTGTAGTCCGGCCAATCATTCGGGACTCTCGATCCCGTGACCCGGGTTCAAATCCCGGCCGGGGCACCAATTCTTACATGGGCCCGTGGCTCAGCCTGGTCAGAGCGCCCGCCTGATAAGCGGGAGGTCCGGGGTTCGAAGCCCCGCGGGCCCACTAAAAGCGCCTAAGGCGGAGTGGTTTCTTTCACATCCTCAATCAAAACATAATAGGGAGTTTTAAGGTACACCCTGCCTCCAATTATGCTCATATCATTCTCATCATACACGTAATAATCTCCCGAATGATAGAGGGGTTTTATGGGCTTCCCCCTTCTCAGGATGTAGAGGGGCATTTGAATCCCCGTTATTTTTACATAGTACCTGTTGTCATAATGATAAATGCTAATTTGGGCTTCTGGAAGCTGTCCCATAAAATATTTCTCATATGTCCAGTTAAAGTAAGATGGAATGACCAGGGCATATCCACCCGGATAGTAGTCAATCTGATCTTTCCTTGGATTATACACCACAAGCCCGGTGCCGTTGCTCTCGACAATCCTCAAATCTCCATACTTCACCTCATTTGCATAAGCATGGTATTCTTCTATCCTCGCCAGCCTGAAGAGGGGCATTGCATCAGGTGCAAAGGGAGAGTATTTCCCAACATAAACGGGTAAGTCATCATAGAGCACAGGCTCCAAAGGGTTTTTCTGTCTCGTTGGATCGAGGGGATACCATCCCGTCGAGGGATCGTGAACAAGAACCCAAGCATGTCCGAATCCGGTATGTGTTGCAAATGCCAGCATCTCCATAGGGGTGTCGATGTTCTCAAGCCTCATCTTCCTGTGTTCTCCCGTAATATTGGCCAAAACATAACCCCCAACGTATCTAGCCTCAACACCTGCATACTCAATCATATGCTGCATCAGGAGTGCTTTATGTCTGCAAACGCCCTTTCTGCGCTTCCATATCTCTTCAATAAGAAGATTTTCATGCCTTCCATCAAAGACAACCCTATTTCTCTCAGCTGTGAATGAGATATCCTCATAATCAATATTTCTATTAACAAACCATGAAACCCTCCAGACAAATTCCGCCACGGTGCTGCTGAATTTTTACATCTCCGTAAAAAATTCATGATCTAATCTGCATGCCATTCACATTATTTAAAAATTTATCCAGAAATTC
Organism: Thermococci archaeon; assembly: GCA_003663695.1. GTDB lineage: Archaea > Methanobacteriota_B > Thermococci > Thermococcales > Thermococcaceae > Palaeococcus. Next base: position 3,616 of record QMUB01000072.1, read on the forward strand.
TAATCCCCCACCATATACAATGACCTGAGGATGAATCGAGAGGTAAAAGGGAATCCCGGCTCTGCCGGTTTGGTTGTAATCATGGAGGGCTATTAAAACCCGTATGTCGGTTTCATTTCTCTCAATATACCATGTGTATTCATGGTTCCACACCCTCATTATGCTCCCATTGGGAAGTATAAAGTAATCGGGCATAACAATAGTCAGATTGTATTCTTTAATGCTCTCTATGGATTCATTGCTCAAGGCCCATGCCGGAGGCAGAAATAGGGTGAAATTCCCGAACCCTACACTCCCCATTAGAAATGTTGCATTTTCGAGCCTTTCCCTCGCCGTAACATACGAACAATTGAATTCATGGAATATGTGCTCGTAACCATGGAGCTCTATTCTGTAACCCCTCGCCTGGAGCTCATGAAGATATGAAACAAAATGGGGGTTATTCCTCAAGTCCCATTTATCACCATAATGTGGGGGATCAAAGCGGGGGATTACAAAGAGCACGGTTCTTGAGGAATAATTGTGCCTGTCTATAATTTTCACGACTTTTCTGAGCTCTTTGAAGTAGCGGGGAGTCACATCATGGATGAAGATCATGGGCTTCTCATATGCAATGGAGGGAAGCTCCTCGAGATGTGTGTTAGGATCCGGGAGATTAGAACTCAAAAACAGCTCCTTATCTATGCTGTAATTCTCATAACCAAGGGTGGTGACGTTAGAAACCTCATACTCCATGGGCGGGGAATTTTCTCTGTGAATCATCCCCAGACAGAGAAGGGAGATCAGTATAACGAGTGCAATAAAAAATCTGAATTTCAAACCTACCACCACATGGTACTACATTTTGGAGTTAAAAAAGTTTGCCCTTGAAGATTAATGTTAATGCTCTATTATCCGCCTCATCCACGAGCCCTTAAGGAACCACAGGAAGCCTATCAACGCCCCTATGATATTGCTTAAGCCCATACCGAGCCAGACACCCAGTGTGTCTGCCATTAACACTCCCAAAAGATAGGCAAGAGGTATCCTTAAGACCCAAAGCCTGAGCATTCCAAGAATCATGCTCTTCTTTGTATGTCCTGCACTCTGAAAAACATTGCTCACAGCATCAAATATGCCGAAAAAGGGAAGCGAAAAGGCAAAATATCTGACCACTTTCACACTTTCCTTCAGTATCTCCCTATCCTTTATGAAAAAACTGAAGATCTGAGGTCTGAATATAACCACGATTGCGGTTCCAATGCTCAAAATTACGAAATTGATCAGCATCGTCTTTTCAGCTATTTTCTTAGCCCTCCTATACTTTTCAGCCCCAACATTTTGTCCCACCATCGTTCCCATAGCTTGACTTATTCCATCAGCGAAGGCGAACATGAAGTTGGTTAAACGGTTTGTAATGCTGTAAGTTGCAAAAGCGACTGTCCCATAAATATAAATTATCCTCGTGAGGATTACAAAACCCAGAGCATCTGCCGAAAATCCCACGCTGGAGGGCAAACCTACCCGGAATATTTTACCATAAAACTTAAGATCCGGCTTTAGGCTCTCCCTAGTCAAGTGAATGCCAACCCTCCCTTTGAATAAAAGATATCCTCCTATAAAGGATCCCATGCTGTTGGAGAACATTGTTGCCACGGCGGCTCCAACAACTCCAAGTCTTGGGAAGCCAAGCCATCCAAAGATTAAAAGGGGATCCAAAACAATATTGAGAAAAACGGTAAACATGTTTATCCTGACAGGTGTTTTTGTGTCCCCAACCGCCCTTAAAAGAAAGTTAAAGGCAAAGAGAGTGAACGAAAAGGGAATTCCTATAAAAATCACCCTTATATAGTTTAAAGCATGGGGATACACCTCAGGGGTCACATTCATGAATTTGAGAGCAAAAGAAGCAATTAAAAGCCCAAAGAATGTCACAAACAGGGAGAAAAACATCATGAGGGAGTAAAGAGCTCCTGCTGATCGATTAGCTCTCTCATAGTCCTTAGCCCCTATATACTGGCTCACAAATGCAAATCCTGCCGTTGCAAATCCCATTCCTATACTCATGAAAAACCATACCAAGGGCCATGCCGTACCAGGGGCTGAGAGCTCTTCCCTCCCAAGTTTACCCAACCAGAAAGTGTCCGTTAGATTATAAAGTACCTGTACCATGTTGTTGATTATTAAAGGGTAAGCTAATTTTACGAGCGTCCTCTCAATGTTTCCTTCAACGATTTCCCTGCGCATCTCGTGTATCTTATCTCCATTCATGCTTATCAAATCAGAATCGAAACGTTAATATAAAAAGATTATTACGGATAATTTATCCGGAGGCTCATCCACCCTGTTGTGATTGAATTGTTTTAAATTCTCCAAGCACAAGTATTATTGCCCAATTACAAACGCGAAATCAACAACCAGAATACTTGGATGAGCGTATCCAAAAACAGAAAAGTAGGGTAAAAGGGCTCACTCCCTAAGAGCCCTTCTTGCAGCTTCGAGCATCATCTTCTGCTCTTCCTGGTAAACAACTTTCCTTATGAGCTCAACTGCATCTGGGTTGGCTGAAATGCTGTCGATTCCAAGTCTCACGAGCTTCCTTGCCATCTTTGGATCACTTCCTGCCTGTCCGCAAATGCTCGTCTCAAAGCCATACTTCTTGCTAACCTCAATAACATATTCGATGAGCTTCATGACGGCGGGGTGAGTCTCATCGTAGAGCTTTGCAACGAGTTCATTGTTTCTGTCAACCGCAAGTGTGTACTGGGTCAAATCGTTTGTACCAAAGCTTATGAAGTCTATGCCCTCTTTAGCCAGCTCCTCAATTATCAAAGCAGCTGCAGGTACCTCTATCATAACACCAAACTCTATGTCCTTTTGTGGCTCTAGCCCAACTTCCCTCGCTATTCTCTTGGCCTCCCTGAGCTGTTCAACATGGCTCACCAATGGAAGCATGAC
>QMUB01000073.1 GCA_003663695.1 Thermococci archaeon
ATGGTGGATGGTATAATCCTATCGGGTTATCAGGGTATTAAAAACTTCTACCCGGATGGAAAAACCGCAGACTATTACATAAGGAGGGCAAAAAAGGATATAGAGCTCCTGAAGAGGAACAAGGATGTTAAAGTCCACGTGGAATTTGCATCAATTCAGGATAAGGATCTTAGAAAGAAGGTTGTTAGGGAGATCTTTCCGCTTGCCGATAGTGTGGGGATGGATGAAGCGGAAATAGCCCATATTTTAAACGTAATAGGATACCCCGAGCTCAGTGACAGGATTTTCAACTACAACAGGATAGAGGATGTGGTTCTCGGGGGTAAGATAATCCTAGACGAGACAAACCTAGAGATACTCCAGATCCACACCATCTACTATATCATGTATATAACCCGGAGCAGCAACCCCCTAAGCGAAGAAGAGCTCAGGGCATCACTTGAGCTGGCAACGACGTTAGCCGCTTCAAGGGCTTCTTTGGGGGACGTGAAATCCCCGGAAGACCTGAAAGTTGGTGCAAAAGTTCCCTACAATGAACAGGGAGAATACGTCAAGCTTAGATTCGAGGAAGCCAGAAGAAGGATAAGAACCAGGGGATATAAGATCGTCATAATACCAACACGTCTTGTAAAGAATCCCGTGAGCACCGTTGGACTGGGAGACACAATATCCGCAGGAGCATTTTCGAGCTATATAGCATTCCTAAGAAAGAAGGGCGTGTATTAAGTCACTCCTCCAGAAGGTTTTCTACAAGCTTTGCCTTTTCCTGCGCCTTCCTCAAGTGCTCCACCGTAACTCTTGTGTAAATCTGGGTTGTGGAGAGGGAAGAATGTCCCAAGAACTCCTGGATAGCTCTGATATCCACCCCGTTTTCAAGCATATGCGTTGCAAAGCTGTGGCGGAGCATGTGAGGGGTAACCTTAAAACCTGCCCTCTCTCCATATTTTTTGATGAGATACCAAACTGTTTTTGGGGATATTTTCCCCTTCTCCTTTCTTCTATCCTCCACAAATAGATATTCACTATCATCATCTCTCCCGTCTAGATATGCCTTGATCTGCTCCATCACTCCTTGTGGAATCGGTACAACCCTGTCCTTTGCTCCTTTACCACCCCTCACAATTAAAAGGGAACGATTAAAATCCAGATCTTTGATTTTAAGGTTGCAGAGCTCGCTAACCCTCAAACCGCTTGTGTATAGGAGGAGCACAATTAGCCTGTCCCTCCTCCTCGTTGGGGGAACAACATTCAAAAGCCGCTTCACTTCCTCCTGCCTCAGGCTTTTAGGGAGACTCTTTGGAACTTTTGGAGATTTCAAACGCTCTGCCTCTTCATCCAATCCCTCAAATCGGAAATAAGCCTTTAAAGCCTGAACAACAAGGTGGAGGCTCTTATTTGAATAACCTCCCTTTCTGAGCTTTGCGAGAAATCTCAGAGCCGAGCGGGAGTCCGGGGAATAGCCCTCCATCAAAAAGCGCTCCACGTAATAGGAGTACATTTTGATGGTATGAGGACTCTTCCCCTCAAGCTCCAGATGCATCCTGAACTCTTCAAGTTCCTCCATAAGCATCACGAAATGCCTCAAGCCTCTTTAGGTTTCTCCGCTTCAGCTTCCTCAGCATTCACTTCCTTCGCTTCATGTTCGGGTTCAGGTTTGGGTTCAGGTTCAGGTTCGGGTTTATATTCCTCTAGAAGGGACAAACTAAGATAAACTGTTCTAAAGAGTTCTTCTATAAGCTCTCTGCTCTCCGCGTAAACATAACCCTGGCCCACTATGATCCTGCCCTGCAGCCCAAGCTTATCCACAGCAGTTGCCATGTACCTCTCATCGGGAGCAGGGATATCAAACATCTCACTCCATACTTCCCCTATTGGATATACTTTCTCCGCTTTCTTCCTTAACAGGGCGTTTAAATTCTCATTCTCATTTTTCAGCTTGTAATAGTCGTCATAGAGAGATTGGTATCTCTCCTGAAGTTCCTGAACCTGCTTTTCAAGGTTCTCTTTCTCCTGAAGTACTGCATCGCATTTGCCCTTTATATCCAAGAGTTCCGTTCTCAGGCTCATATACTCAGGCAGAACCTGCAGACTCTTCAATCCCGCTCTTATTAAAGCACTTTTAAGCTCTTTTTTAACAAGCTCAACATCAACATGCTCCAGATCATGTCCGAGAGGTATCTTCATTCTCTCAATCCTTCCCACCAGACCCTCAAGCTCCGAGAAGAATTTTTCAGCGAGATCCCTTCCAACTCTATCCGCATCCGTAGCTATTATAAGCAGATCAGCCCCTGCAACCGCACTTTTGGCTATTTCAAGGTTTGTGGTTGGAATTATTGAGGATATGGTTATATTGTACTCACTCCCCAATGCCAAGCTCTGAAGCGCTCTGCTGATAACCTCAACATCACTCGCTCCTTCCACCAAGATCCTAACATCAACAATCGCCATTTCCAACACCTCACCCAATAAATGAATGTTTCAGCTGCTTAAAAACCTCTCCATTCCATTAATTGGACAAAATATCCAACGTAAATTCTGACCTTTAGTTTTGACAACCTTTAAATACTCGTTCATGTTAATAAAATCGGTGGTGGAGATGGTAGAGCGTTCAAAAGTTAGGGTCCTCATTGCCAAACCCGGTCTGGATGGTCACGATAGAGGTGCTAAGGTAATTGCAAGAGCTTTTAGAGACGCGGGGTTTGAGGTTATTTACACAGGAATCAGACAAACCCCTGAGCAAATTGTGGAAAGCGTTATTCAAGAGGACGTGGATGTTCTGGGATTGAGCATCCTATCCGGAGCACACATGGTATTGATACCAAAGATATTGAAGCTCCTGGAGGAAAATGGAGTGAAAGTCAATGAAGATGTCCTCGTAATCGCAGGGGGGATAATTCCACCGGATGACGCCCAAGAACTTGAAAAAATGGGAGTTGCAAAGGTCTTCGGACCCGGAAGCCCGATAGGGGATATCATAAATTTTGTGGATGAGAAGGTTGCGAAGCTTAAGAAATTCGCTTGATTTTTCTCCCATCTTCCATCTTCCATTAACTTCTTAAAGCTGGACAATGTATCCAGTTGTGATGAAGATGATAGACGATCTAATCGAAAGAATGCGCAGAGGGGATAAGAGGGCCACCGCACGCTTGATTACTTTCGTGGAGAACGATGAAGAGAAAGCCAGGGAGATCATCAAAAAGATATACGGATATACGGGAAAAGCATATATAGTCGGAATTACGGGACCTCCGGGAGCGGGAAAATCAACGCTATTGGACAAGCTCATCAAAGAGGTTAGAAAGGAGGAAAAAATAGTTGGAGTTATTGCAATTGATCCAACTTCTCCATTCACGGGAGGGGCTCTTCTGGGTGATAGAATCAGGATGCAGAAGCACTCCACAGACCCCGGTGTTTTCATAAGGAGCATGGCCACAAGAGGCTCCCTTGGAGGTCTTGCCAAGGCCACCAACGATGCCATAAAAGTGCTTGACGCCTATGGATGCGATGTTATATTCGTTGAAACCGTTGGAGTAGGACAGATTGAGGTAGATATAGTAAAAACAGCAGATACCGTTGTTTTAACTACAATTCCCGGACTTGGAGATGATATACAGACTATAAAAGCTGGTTTGATGGAGATAGCAGATATATTCGTGGTTAACAAGGGAGATAAAGAAGAAGCGGACAGGACAGTGTTTGAGCTTAAACTTATGCTCGACCTAGAAAAGGAGAAGTGGAAGGAGAGAGGGTGGAGGCCTCCCATAATAAAGACGGTTGCCCTAACGAATAGGGGCATACCCGAACTCTGGAAAGCCATAAAAAGACATAAGACATTCTTAGAAGAGAGCGGCAGGATAAAGGACAAAAGACGCTTCAGGGCAGAAGAAGAGGTAAAAACCATAATTTCTGACATAATTACGGGTAAAGTTGGAAAGCACATGAAAAGGGAGGAGATCTACTCCCTCATCGGGAAGATTGCAGAGAGGGAGCTTGATCCATACTCGGCTGCCGAGCTTATTATGGAAAAAACCCTGGGGGTGAAGGTATGATAAAGAGAATAGACCATGTTGGAATTGCAATTAAGAATTTGGATGAAGCCATCAAAGTTTGGGAAAGCCTAGGTTTAAACGTTGAGGAAATTGAAGAGGTTCCGGAGCAGAAGGTTAGAACAGCAATATTCCATGTAGGGGAGAGCAGAATCGAGCTTTTAGAGGGAACAAGCGAAGATTCGCCAATCTCAAAGTTCATAACCAAGAGGGGTGAAGGGATACACCACATCGCCTTGGGCGTGGACGATATAGAAGAGCACCTGAAGAAGCTTGAGGAACAGGGATTCAGGCTTATAAACAAGCAGCCAAGAAACGGAGCGGGTGGTGCCAAGATCGCATTCGTCCATCCAAAGAGTGTTAATGGTGTTCTTCTCGAACTTTGTCAGAGAGATTGAAGGTTCTTTCGAACTTTTATTAATTTTTAAACGAGATATAAAATAATTGCAGATAGTTCCATACCTTACTATAATATCAAGGAAAAAATATTTAAAGGGATATTGCACATTTTTGATAGGCGGGGACCATGTGGGAATTGATTCGAAGGAGAAGCGAAAGGGATACATCTCAAAGCACATCCCCGCGATTCTGTGAGATTATCGACCATAGGGATGTGGAGAGGATATATTCCAGAATGGAAGATAAGGCTATTATCATAACCCGAAAGCCCCCTCGCCGGGAAAAAGAGACCTATTTCTGGATAAGCAAGGTAGAGCATCCAAAGGCAATACATCCCAGCCAGCTCTACATTATAGAGGAGAATGTAAGGAAGCACCTGCAAAAGTCCAGGAATAATGAAGTGGTAATTTTCGATGCTTTTGAATATATAAAAATCGAGCAGGGCTCGGAATCAGCATATAAATTCGTCGGGAAGCTCAGAGATCTAACTATTCTCTCAGGTTCAAAATTTATAGTGTCCATAAGCGATGCACTCGATGAAAAAGAGAAAGCGCTCCTAAAGAGAATCATAGAAGATTAAATTACTTTTGGTGACTATTTATATCCATCAGTGCACTTTCTCAAACACAAAAATTTATAAGGTTCACATATTTTAATAACTATTGGTAAACAAAATAGGGGGTGAGAACATGAGGAGAAGAAGGTGGGATATATGGGATCCCTTCGACATCATGAGAGAACTCCAAGAAGAAATTGATGAGATGTTTAATGAGGTGTTCAAGGGGCCAAGACTCTGGAGTTACAGAAGAGAGCCCTTCGAATTGAGGGAAGGTGAGGTGTGGAGAGAGCCCTTCGTGGATATATTCGATGAAGGAGGGGAGATAGTTGTCACTGCAGAGCTTCCAGGGGTTGATAAAAAGGATATCAAGATAAAGATCAAAGACAATGTACTGTACCTCGAAGCCCAGGTTAGGAAGGAGAGAAAACTTGAAAAAGAAGGTGCCGTAAGGGTGGAACGCTATTACAGCGGCTACAGGAGGACAATTAAGCTGCCGGCAGAGGTTATTCCGGAGAGAGCCAAAGCCCGCTACAAAAACGGCATCCTCGAAATAAAGCTTCCGAAGAAGCACCCGGAGAAAAAAGAAGAGGAAGGATTCGAGATTAAAATCGAATGATTCTTTTATTTTTAAAATTTAAAATAAGACACTATTACAGTTCACTAAAGAGGTGATGTATATGAGCGGAAAGAAAGAGGTTAAATTAAAGGTGGCTTCTGCTTACCAGAGAGATGTTGGCAGGGGTATCGTTAGAGTGGATAGAATAACCATGAGAAAACTTGGTATTCAATCAGGGGATATAATTGAAATTGTCGGGACTAAAAACACGGCTGCTGTTGCTTGGCCGGCATATCCCGAGGACGAGGGAGTGGGCATAATTAGGATGGATGGTACGATAAGAAAGAATGCTGGCGTTGGACTTGGAGAAGAGGTAACCATAAAGAGGGCGGATGTAAAGGAAGCCAGAAAAGTCGTGGTTGCTCCAACAGAACCCATAATGTTTGGAGGGGATTTTGTAGAATGGCTCCATTCGAGGCTCATAGGGAGACCCGTCGTTAAAGGGGACTATATTAAAGTGGGTGTGCTCGGACAGGAGCTCACATTTGTGGTAACCGCAACACAGCCGAGCGGCATAGTTCAAATTACAAACTACACGGACTTTGAAATCTCGGAGAGACCCGTTAAAGAAGTCGAGAAAACCACTGCTCTGGGTGTAACTTATGAAGATATTGGCGGCTTGAAAGAGGAAATTCAGAAGATCAGGGAGATGATCGAGCTTCCATTAAAGCACCCGGAACTCTTTGAAAAGCTTGGTATCGAACCCCCAAAAGGTGTTCTTCTTTACGGGCCACCGGGCACGGGTAAAACACTACTAGCAAAAGCCGTGGCAAACGAGGCAAACGCTCACTTCATAGCAATCAACGGTCCAGAAATAATGAGCAAATTCTACGGAGAGAGTGAAGAAAGATTGAGGGACGTGTTTAAAGAAGCCCA
>QMUB01000074.1 GCA_003663695.1 Thermococci archaeon
GAAGAGCAGATGGAGAACGTGAAAAAAACTGCAAAACAAATCGTCGATATAATACTCGATAATGATTATGAGGTTGTAATAACCCATGGGAACGGACCGCAGGTTGGAAACCTGCTCCTTCAGCAGGATGGGGGAGCCCAATACGACATCCCAGCACAGCCAATGGATGTATGTGGAGCAATGACTCAAGGACAGATAGGATACATGATCCAGCAGGCGATAAAAAACGAGCTTAAAAGGAGAGGCGTGGAAAGATCCGTTACAACTGTTGTAACCCAAGTCCTTGTGGATAAGGACGATCCCGCATTCCAAAACCCATCAAAACCCGTTGGTCCCTTTTATGATGAAAGAACAGCCAAAAAGCTCGCAAAGGAGAAAGGATGGACAATAATAGAGGATTCGGGAAGAGGATGGCGTAGAATAGTTCCCTCACCAGATCCAAAAGATATCGTGGAACGGGATGTCATAAAAAGCCTCGTGGAAAATGACGTTATAGTTATAGCAAGCGGAGGTGGAGGCATTCCGGTAATTGAAGAGGAGGGCAAGCTCAAAGGAGTGGAGGCGGTTATAGATAAGGATCTAGCAGGAGAAAGGCTCGCGGAAGTTGTTAATGCAGACATCTTCATGATTCTAACCGATGTTAATGGAGCCGCTATAAATTACGGAAAGCCCGGAGAAAAGTGGCTCGAGAAAGTGAATTTTGAAGAGATGAGGCGCTATTATGAAGAGGGACACTTTAAGAAAGGGAGCATGGGGCCAAAAGTCCTCGCAACCATGAGGTTCATTGAGTGGGGTGGTGAGAGGGCTATAATTGCAGCGTTGGACAAAGCCGTCGAAGCCTTAGAGGGTAAAACCGGAACCCAGATAGTTAAAGAATCTTAATCTTTCTTAAATTTTAAGAAGTTGGGTTTATAGTAGCCCAGAAAACAGGGGTACGGAAACAGTCCCCACAATGGACATTCCCGGTTCTCCTTCTGTAACAGCTTTAGAAGGAGTACCCAACAGTATGCTGCCAAGAAGGGATAAACTTTTTATACAACTTCGACCAAAAATTACCTCGAACTTCGAGGTATGGTGATAGAGATGAAAAGATGGGTGCTGTTTTTGATGATGATTCTCATTCTTGGGAATTTTGTCCTGGCTGAAAAACCATATGAGGAAACCGCAAAAGCTACATTTAATGCTTTGAAAACCGGGGATTACTCTATTCTAGAACCGTATCTGGATGATGCCATGAAAAAAGCCTTCGACGAGAAGGGTTTCAAAGGTTTTAGAGAAAATTTAGTCAGCAAATACGGTCCTCTGCAAAGCTATGAATTTGTTAAGGAAGGGAAAGCTGGAGAGTTTATACTCGGCTACTATGACTTCAAGTTCGAGAAAGCGGATGTAACCTTAAGGATGGTCTTTAAAGAAGTCAATGGGAAGTACAAGCTCTCCGGACTCTGGATTGATAAGGTCAGCTGGAAGGAGGAGGGAGGACTTCCCTTGGCTCTGGCAGTTATCTTCCCAATTTTAGGGGGTATTTTAGCGCTCATAACTTTCTATGCCCTTGGGTTCAAACTGAGAGGCGCAGAATTAATTCTGGGTTTTTTCCTCGTTGTCATAACGCTTTTCGTCCAAAATCCAATCCAACAGGCCCCATTTTTGGCTCTCGGAGTAAAATCAAACTCGGATGTTTTGGCTAGGGGAGCATCCTTCGTTGTCCTGGCTTCAATATGGCTTGGCTTTGTTGCAGGATTCTTTCAAGAAGGTCTTAAGTATATCTTTGTAAGGAACAAAACACTAAGAGCAGCCCTCTTCATTGGGGTGGGCTTTGGTTTAGGGGAGGCTATTTTAATACCCCTCCTTCAGCTCGTTCAATCAATGGCATTGGGAAGTGCTCCACACCAAGCACTCGTGATATACCTTCTCTCTATGGGAGAACGCTATTTAGCTGCGCTTTTCCATGCCGGAACAACAATAGTTTTAGCTTATGCCTACAAAAATGGCTTCGGGAGGAAAGCACTTTTAAGCCTTAGCATAGCTCATGGAGTCGTGGATAGCTTTGCCGCTCACTATCAGCTAACACAATCTCAAGTAAGCCTGCTCTTGACCTACATCTCCCTAATCGCTATAAGCTTCATGCTGCTTCGCTATGGTATCCCGGAGGTTAAAGGGGAGGAGGAAGAAAAGATTGTTTGGTAATCCAAAGGAAAAAGCCCTAAAGAAGCTGCGAAAAGAACTCCGTGCAGGTCTTTACTCCTACATAGTCCTATCTCTCCTTAAAAACAATGGAGAAATGCACGGATATTCCATACGCAAGGAATTTGAAAAAATAAGCGACGGAAAAATAGTGCCGAGTGAGGGAGCGCTCTACGACCTCCTCAAAAGTTTGGAGAGGTATAAGCTCATAGAGGGTTTTTGGGCTGAGGTGGGAGGGAGGCCGCGGAAGTACTACCGCATAACTCCCCTTGGGATGGAAGTTTTTAAAGAACTTGAAAATGAGATAGGGCTCATAAATAGGACTCTAAAAGAGGTAAGAGGTGAAAAATATGAATGGAGCTGATCCTGTATCAACGATGTTTGGTTTTCTCACGTCCTTGCTCATCTTCACAGCAGGTCTCCTGACGTATATTTTCAGGAACAAACCAAATATGGCTATAGGATTTCGCATTGGCTATACCTTCCAGTCAAAGGATGCATGGAGGCGGACGAACGAATTCGCCGGAAAGGCGTTTATGGCGCTGGGGATTCTGATGGCAATCGTGAACCTTTTCCTCAAAAGCCCACCCGCTGTAACGATCCTGATGGTGCTCGGAATCAGCCTGATACTTTGGAAAAGCTATGGAATATCCAAGGAAATCGTAGAGAGGGAGGATCTCTCCAAACCCGCTAAGGGCACCCCACAGCTCATAAAGAATATAGATATAAAGCCGTACATCCTCTTCCAGCTTGCCCTCCTTTGCTCCTACATCCTCCTCCTCACCTTGAGCTGGGATAAAATGGCGGACACGATAGCGACCCATTTTAATTTCAATGGAATTCCTGACCGCTTTGAACCCAAATCAACAGGAGCATTCCTCCTGCCGGTTATGGTCTCGGCGTTCGTAATTGGCCTCACATACCTCGGGAAGGATCCGATGGCACTGAGGATTCCCGGAGGGAGTGTGAAGGTAGCGAGGATAATCCTCGAGCTCCTGACGATAATCCAGCTGCTCCTCTGGGGTGCATTCGTTTACTCACTCCTCTACAACGCCTACGGCTTCAGCTCCGCGATCCTTCTTTCCCTCTTCACAGTCGGTAGTATTGGTGCCATTGTGGTTGAGACCATCCGACTGCTGAGGATCCTGAGGATGAGGTGAGATGAATCCCTACATCCTGCTCAAACTGTTCTCGTGCTCTTCACGCGCTCGTACTGGTCGGCTCAGCTTTCCAGCGCCGCTATCAGTTCATCCTCGGTAGGGTCTTTAATCCTCATCGCACCCCCCGTCAATCTATGTAAGTTTACAAAATATTTAAACCTTCCAATATCCTTAAATAATTCCATGGAGTGGTGATACCATGTCCCTTGAAAAGCTCTACCGCCATCTGAGATGGAGGATGCAGCCTGAAGATGAGAGAGCCCGCAGGAGGTTCGAAAGGATAAGGGCTTTCTTTGAATCCCTAAATCTCCCCAAGAACCCAAGGGTGCTCGATTTGTGTGCAGGTACAGGCATAGCTGGAGCTGCAGCCTCAAAGGCAACTCACGCCAGGCTCCTAACGGTTATAGACGCGAGAGAAGAAGACCTAGAAAAAGCAAGGGAGTGGCTTAAAATAGCGGATATCAATCCCGGGCTTCAAACCATCGTTGGAGATGTGAGAGAGGTTCATAGACTCGTAAAGGAGCACGACCTCGCCATCCTGTGGGGGCTCACTATGCCGCATTTTGACCCCTTCGATGCCATCAAAATTTTTGCAGGGGTCTCCACTGTGCTGAGCGAGGATGGAGTTTTTATGGTTGAAGAAACTGACAGACTTTACATGATTTCAAGAAGCCGCTACAAGGACCTCCTCGTAGAAACAAGAGGAGAAGATTACACAATCATCTCAATCCATGAGGGCTACGATATGAGGAGGGGGCTCTTTAAGAGAGGTTGCTACAAGCTACCGGGCTTCGAAAGGATAGGGGAAATGGAGACGAGACTCTGGGATCTGGCTTCACAGCTCGCAATAGGGAGGATTTTCTTTGAGGAGGCGAGGCTCATAACAACAGCCGAGCATGGCATAACGGGGGTCTCGGATGTTCTCTACTTCCGAAAGCCGAGTAAAAAGGTTGCAGAAGAGGTTCTAATGTCTCAGATGAAGTAGAACCCGGGCTTTCTATCCTTAAAGATGTCGTTGAACTCGTTTATCCTTTTATTCCTCGCCTCCTTAACGTTTATATCAACAATTCCAACCTCCTCCTTGTCCTCACTCCCCATCGCCAGCACTTCAGCCTTCGGCGAGGCTATGGTGCTCTTCCCTATGAACCTCAGCCCGCGCTCTTCTCCTGTTCTGTTTGCAGTAATTGAAAAGACCCTGTTCTCAAGGGCTCTTATGGGCATTGCCCTCGGTGCGTAGGGCATCACGAGGTTGGAGGGGTGTGCTATTATGTCCGCCCCTTTCAGTGCCAGCGTTCTCATGGCCTCCGGAAAGAACCAGTCAAAGCATATCATAATCCCAACCTTCGCCATGCCTATGTTGAAGACACGAAAGCCGAGGTTTCCAGGCTCGAAGAAGAGCTTCTCACGGTAGAAAAGATGGATTTTGCGGTATTTGCCGATGTAGCCGGAGGCTATAGGGCCCGTTATTACCGCCGAATTGTAAAGGGTACCATGTTCATCCCGCTCCGCGGTTCCTGCAACTATAAAAACGTCGTGCTCCCTGGAGAGCTCCGCGAGAAATTCTGTGGTCTCCCCATCCGGGATCTGCATGGCGATGCTTTCCACTTCTTCCCTGCTCTCAAAGTTATAGCCCGTATCAAAGAGCTCGGGTAGAACGACGAGCTTTGCACCTCCGGCGGCCGCTTTTTTTATAAGGCGCTCGGCTTTGCTGAGGTTGGCATTTAAATCCAAAAGTTTTGGTTCCATCTGAATGAATCCCACTTTCATAGTTCCACCCAATTTTCCTTGTCCCCATGCTTTATTTCATTTTTTGTAGCGGCTCGAATTTTTATTGCAGTCTACAAAGGGTTAATAGAGAAAAGAAGCAACTGAAATGTTTTTACAGACACTTGCGATATGATACAAATTGCAAATGAATTTTTACAGGAACTCATGCCCCATCACACTCAGAGAGCAGATATTAAAGGTTTGAAATTTTCCAAAAGGAACCGGGCAGGGGAAGGAGGAATTGAAGCGGGAGCCACCCAGAGATTTCCTTTTCATGCATGGCTAATTTCAATGGCAAAAGAGAAAAGTTTAAAAAGTGGCATATGAAAGCAAGGGTAGGTGATGCTCATGAAGAGGAGACCAAGGAAATGGAAGAAAAAGGGAAGAATGAGATGGAAATGGATGAAGAAGAGGATCAGGCGCTTGAAGAGGCAGCACAGGAAAGAGAGAGGATTAATCTGATTCTTCTACCTTTTATATTCTGCGGTGCCGCCAATGGAGCATTTTAAAAACCTTGAGCAGCTTTCTCTTGAGCTGGACACATCAAAAGGAAAGATTCTCCTTCTGGCAGACCCGCATCTAGCTTTTGAACTCTCCAGGGGTCTGAGGATAAGAACCTATTTTGAGAGGGAGCTCGCAGAATTCATAAAATCAAAGGAACCCGATTTTGTGATGCTCCTCGGTGATGTCAAGGAGCCCCTTGGGTTGAAAACATACACAAAGAAAATTTTACTTGAATTTTTCAGCACGCTTGAGGATTTTGAAATCTTAATTACAAAGGGAAATCACGATGGAAAAATCGAGGAGATAGAGAGGGAATTTAAGAATGTGAAAGTTGCTGAGTACTTTTTGATAGATAATGCCCTCTTTATACATGGCAACCAGAGGCTGCCCGAGATAGAATTTGAGAGAGCATATCTCGGACATATACATCCTGCCGTCAGGATAAAGTTTGGAAGCGCTGTTAAAAAGGCAAAATGCTTTCTCAGGGTGTGCAATTTCCTCATCCTTCCAACAATCAACCCCTACATAGAGGGCTTCGATGTCAGACAGGGGATAAGGATGATACCCTTTCTAAAGAGCGCGAAAAAGGGAAAAGTATTTTTACCGGATGGAACTTATCTGGGAGAAGTATCGTTTTAAAGGAGAAAATTTAAAAATTTTTCATATAAAGCCACAAGTTTTATTAACCTTAACGACCATAATATATGAAGGAGATATTGCATAGGTGAGAAAGTTTAAAGGTGGGCTCGATGCACGAAAAGTTAGAGAGTCTGTTGCGC
>QMUB01000075.1 GCA_003663695.1 Thermococci archaeon
CCGCGACAAGCGGATACAATACAGGAATTAACAATAAAGCAATAAGGGAGATATGAAGACAAGCGGGAGCTCCCGAAGATAAAGGGGCGGGCATCAAGCTTTATGTAAAAGTGGGAGAGAAGATAAAGGAAGGAGATCCATTATTTACAATTCACGCCGAGAGCGAAGCCAGATTGGAGCAGGCTATAGTCACCGCTAGAAGAAGCGATCCAATAAAGATCGAGGGGATGGTTCTTCAGAGGATAGGAAATCTTTGATCCATCATTTTTACCATGGACTGAAGCCAAGCTTTCCAAGCTCTACGATTATCCTTATTGGGAATCCCATGACGTTGTAGTAGTCCCCCTCTATCCCTTCCACCAAAAGCGCGCCTTTTCCCTGAATCCCATAGGCACCTGCTTTGTCCAGAGGCTCTCCCGTTTTTACATAGGCTTTAATTTCCTCCTCATTTAAATCCCTGAATTTTACCTTGGTGGTAACGGCATTTGAGATTTCCCTGCCCTCGTGGATTATGCAGTATCCTGTTATCACATCGTGCACTTTTCCACTCAACGCTTTGAGCATTAAAATCGCTTCTTCCTCATCTCTGGGCTTCCCTAATATCTTCCCATTAAGGACAACTATTGTATCAGCCCCTATTATCGTTCCCTCTTCCCTCTCATAAACTTCCCATGCCTTTCTCTTCGCAACATCCACGGCATATTTCACGGGATCCTTGAAGTCGCTCCTTTCTTCAGCTCCGCTTGAGACTATCCTGAAATCTTTGAAAAACATCTCCAGTATTTCTCTCCTTCTGGGGCTTTTTGAAGCCAGAATGATCATCCAACCCACCTGATTCAAGTTAAAAGGGATGCATTTTAAGTATTTCGCAACCTTTAAAAAGGAAAAGATTTAAATAGCCATCGCACATTTGCCTATTCGAAAGCTTAGATGAACGATGAAAAATTTGGAGGGATGTGAGATGGCAAAGCCAAGTTACGTAAAGTTTGAGGTGCCAGCGGAGCTGGTTGAAAAGGCTTTAGAAGCAGTTGAACTTGCCAGGGACACCGGAAGGATTAGGAAGGGCACAAACGAGACCACAAAGGCTGTTGAAAGGGGTCAAGCCAAGCTCGTGGTAATAGCCGAAGATGTTGATCCCGAGGAGATAGTTGCCCACCTTCCGCCACTGTGTGAGGAGAAGGAGATCCCCTACATATATGTCCCAAACAAGAAGGAATTGGGTGCTGCTGCTGGTATTGAGGTCCCATCAGCGAGTGTTGCTATCACAGAGCCCGGTAAGGGCAGGGAATTGGTCGAAGATATTGCCGCTAAGGTCAAGGAGCTCGCAAAGTGAGCTCCTTCTTATCCTTTCACAGGCGAGATTTTAATTTAAAGAATAGAGGTGTGAGAGATGGCAGATGAAGGATACCCATCTGAGGTTATTGAGATCATTGGAAGGGCAGGAGTTACAGGTGGCGTTACTCAGGTCAAGGTTCGCGTTTTGGAAGGAAGAGACAAGGGAAGGGTCATCAGAAGAAACATTAAAGGTCCAGTGAGGGTTGGAGACATAGTAATACTAAGAGAAACCGAGAGGGAAGCAAGGGAAATCAGGAGGAGATGAACATGGCAAGATGGAACGTTTGCTCATACTGCGGGAAGGAATTCGAGCCAGGGACGGGCAAGATGTTCGTAAGGAATGACGGAAGAGTTTTCTTCTTCTGCTCGGGGAGATGTGAAAAGTACTTCCTCATGAAGAAGAATCCGAGAAAGCTCAAGTGGACAAAGGCATTCGAAGAAGCAAGGCTCCAGAGAGCCAAAAGGAAGTGATTCTTTCCTTTTATTTATCGTAATTTTAATTTACGTATATTCTTTAGTGTGATAATTATTTTAAGGGGAAATTTTAAATATGACAATGAGGGGAATAATTCTGAGGGAGGTTAAGTGCGACATAGAATAGTATGGTTCCTATTGGGTGTTCTGCTGGGTAGTGTTCTTTTTGTACTGGAATTCCCACCCAAGGGTGTTTGTGGATGCATGGACAGTTGTTGATGACGATGCATGGGGCACTAAATGGGTCGGTCTTCCAACATGCTGATTCTCCGAAATGGATAAATACTCCAGCATATATTCTTCTTTGGTGATTTAATTGAGCGGAAAATGGAAGGAAAAACTCGGACTCGTTCATATTTACACCGGTAATGGAAAGGGAAAAACTACTGCTGCTTTTGGATTGGCTTTAAGGATGCTCGGCTCAGGAGGTAAGGTTATCATAATCCAGTTTATGAAGGCTCCGAATGTTTATGGAGAGCAGATAAAAGGGGAAGAATGCGGCATAAGGGTGGAATCCTATGGTTTACCGAAGTTTGTACATGGAAAACCAGAACCTGATGATATTGAGGCTGCAAAAAAAGCTCTTGGGAGATCTAGGGAAGTCGTTTCAAGCGGTGATTGGGATTTAGTGATTCTAGATGAAATATGCGTTGCCTTGGGCTTTGGTATGCTGGACGTGGAGGAAGTAAAGGAGCTTATAAGAAGCAAAGCCGCCAACACAGAACTCGTTCTAACGGGTCGTTACTGTCCGGAAGAGCTTTTTAAGATGGCAGATTATATAACGGAGATGCGGGAGATCAAGCACCCTTATCAGAGAGGCGTTCTTGCAAGGAAGGGCGTGGAGTTTTAGAAGGGTGTTCTTATGGTAACCTCATGGAGGTGACACCCGGGTTTTAGGGCAAACCTTTTTACCCCTTCATCTACAATAGTTTTGGTGTTGCCAATGAGGAAGATTGAGCGAACCCTTGTTATAATTAAGCCCGATGCTGTTGTTAGGGGATTGATAGGAGAAATAATAAGCCGCTTTGAAAAGAGGGGGCTTAGAATCGTTGGAATGAAGATGATCCACATTGATAGGGAGCTTGCTGAAAGGCACTATGAGGAGCATAAGGGAAAACACTTCTTTGAGCCTCTGATAGATTACATAACCAAAGCCCCAAGCGTCGTTATGGTCGTTGAAGGGCGCTACGCAATAAGCGTCGTCAGAAAGATGTGCGGTGCCACCGACCCGAAAGACGCGGAACCCGGAAGCATCAGGGGCGATTATGGCCTTGACGTAGGAGATGCGATTTATAACGTAATCCACGCATCTGACAGCCCGGAGACCGCAGAGCGTGAAATTGCACTCTATTTCAAAGAGGAAGAACTTCATGAGTACTGCAAAGCTGCTGACTGGTTCTACCACTCCCACTGGCACAGGGATGAGGGGGAATTCCTAGACTCCACGAGATGTTTGGAGTGATTTTTCCTCTTAATTTTTATCTTGGGAGGGTGCTGCTGGGATAACTGTGGCGTCGCATTCTGAAGCCAACTCTCAGCTGCTGTGAACTTGTCGTGTGGCTGTCTTTTGTTCCGGCGAAAGATGAAACACCCAACCCCTTCTTTTTCTAACAGAGACAGAAACCCTGACAGTGCCCTTAAAAAAAGCCAAACTTTTAAAAATCCAGCACTTTAGTTAAGCTTAGTTAGGATCATGGAGAGTGATATTATGAAAAAGATTAGACAGCCGATTATAGCGGTTCTCGGTCATGTGGATCACGGAAAGACCACGCTACTTGACAGAATCCGTAAAACAAATGTTGCGGGCAAAGAAGCGGGAGGAATAACCCAGCACATCGGAGCCACGGAAGTCCCGATTGGAGTTGTTAAGGAGATAGCGGGCCCCCTTTTAAGCCTCTGGAAAGGTGAGATTAAGCTTCCGGGCCTTCTCTTTATAGACACTCCTGGACACGAGGCGTTCACGAGCCTTAGGGCGAGAGGAGGTAGCCTAGCCGATTTAGCAATTTTGATCATCGATGTAAATGAGGGCTTCCAACCCCAGACTCTCGAGAGCATAGAGATACTCAAGAAATATAAAACACCCTTCATAGTTGCGGCTAACAAAATTGACAGGATTAAAGGATGGAAAGTTAAGGAAAATGAGGCTTTCCTCTTAAATTTCAAAAAGCAGGATCAGAGAGCTCAGCAGGAGCTTGAGACAAAGCTATGGGAGGTCATAGGGAAGTTCTATGAGCTGGGTTTTCAGGCAAACCGCTTTGACAGGGTGCAGGACTTCACAAAGGAGCTAGCTATAGTGCCAATTTCCGCCAAGTATGGCATTGGTGTTGCGGAGCTCCTGGTTTTGATTGCCGGGTTATCTCAAAAATACCTGGAGCAGAAGCTTAAGATCGAGGTTGAGGGTCCCGCAAGGGGCACAATCCTAGAAGTTAGAGAAGAACTGGGCCTGGGAACAACCATAGATGTTATAATTTACGATGGAACCCTTAAGAAGGATGACACGATTGTGGTGGGGGGAAAGGATAGAGCCATCGTTACGAAGATAAGGGCACTTCTGAAACCCAAGCCCCTAGATGAGATCAGAGACCCAAGGTTCAGGTTTGATCATGTGGAAGAAGTTGCTGCGGCATCGGGTATTAAGATTGCAGCACCCGATTTGGATGGTGCTCTGGCAGGTTCCCCCATAATTGCGGCTAGAAGCGAAGAGGAGATCGAAAAGGCTAAAGAGGAAATCCTGAGTCAGATAGAGCGTATAAAAATTGAGAGCGGCGAAATAGGTGTTATAGTCAAGGCAGATACCTTAGGAAGCCTTGAAGCCTTAAGCAAAGAGCTTCAGGAGAAAGATATCCCCATAAGAAAGGCGGATGTTGGAG
The DNA here is from genome assembly GCA_003663695.1 of Thermococci archaeon. GTDB lineage: Archaea > Methanobacteriota_B > Thermococci > Thermococcales > Thermococcaceae > Palaeococcus. The sequence continues at coordinate 4,680 of QMUB01000075.1, forward strand.
ATATAAACAAAACAGATGTCATGGAAGCACTGAGTATAAAGGACGAGAACGAGTATCTTGGGGTAATCTTCGGCTTCAACGTCAAAATTAATGAGGATGCCAGAGAGGTTGCTGAAGCCAAGGAAATCCCAATCTTCGTGGGAAATGTAATCTACAAGGTGATTGAGGATTACGAGAGATGGCATGGAGAAAAAGAGGAGGAGAAGAAGAGAGAGCTGCTAGCACAGACGAAGTTCCCAGGAGTTATAAGACTCTTTGCGGATGAGCGCTATATTTTTAGGAGAAGTCATCCTGCAATAGTGGGCATAGAGGTTCTGGAAGGTCGTATAAAACCGGGATATCCTCTAATAAAGCAGAACGGCGAGAGAATTGGAATCATTAAGTCAATAAAATCCAAGAGTAATTTCATAGGTGAAGCTAAGAAAGGGGATCAGGTGGCGGTTGCCATAGAGGGCCCGATGGTCGGAAGGCACATACATCCCGGAGAGATCCTTTATGTTGATATTTCGAGGGATGAGGTCATAAGGCTCGTGAAGGAATTAAGAAGCGAGCTGGATGAGACTGATGTTAGGGCTCTTAAGGAAACAGCCAAGGTTAAGAAACAGAAAGATCCCTTCTGGGCAACCCTTTAGTTTTAATTCTTTTTGGTGATCCCATGAGTAGAAAAAATTTTTTGAGAAGGAAGGAGCAGAGGGAAAAGAAGGAAATTGCAAGGGAGAGGATTGAGATACTCTTCACCTTGGCGGAGCGGGTGTTTCCATATGATAAATCCCTGGCTAACCGTTATGTGGGGATCGCCCTAGGAGTGCAGCAAAAAGCCAAGGTTAAAATGCCAAGAAAGTGGAAGCGTCGTTACTGTAAAAAATGTCATTCCTTCCTAGTACCGGGAGTTAATGCTCGAGTGCGGCTTAGAGAGGGGCACGTGGTTGTTAAATGCCTTGAATGCGGGCACATCATGAGGTATCCATACCTGAGGGAGAAGAAAGCCAAGCGGAAAAGCTTTAAAAGCACCCAACATTTATAAACCTGTAGCTTCTCCAAGCATTGAGGTGTGTGAGATGGATAGATTGCCAGGTAAAGTGAAGCGAGCTTTAAGGGCTAAATATTATGATATCCAGCCTAAGGCGTGGATTGGAAAGAAGGGCTTTGATGAGGGTGCGATAAATGAGGTGAGCACCCAGCTCAAGAAAGATGGTGTGGTAAAGGTTGAGATTAGAAAGGGCGCTCTCATCAGCACTGAGATGAAGAGGGAGGAGATTGCCCAAAAGGTTGCCGAACTCACGGACAGTGAGGTTATTGACGTCCGGGGCAAAAGGTTTATATTGTTCCGTCCTAGAGAAGGTTGGGAAAAGTATTTAAGGAGACTCAAGTTTAAGGAAATCTCAAAGGAGAGACGGGAAGAAAAGCCCGTGGATAAAGTCAGGCTCGATATCGCTCAATTTAGGAAAAAATTCAAAAAAGGGAGGGAGTGAAAGATGGCTACGGTTTATGACGTTCCTGGTGATTTGCTCGTTGAGAGGGCTGCACAGAAGTTGAAGGAAGTTGAGGCTATTAAGCCACCCGAGTGGGCACCATTCGTTAAGACAGGAATCCACAAAGAGCGCTTGCCCGAACAGGACGATTGGTGGTACTACAGAGTTGCTTCAATATTCAGAAAAATATACATAGATGGCCCCGTTGGAATTGAGAGGTTGAGAACATGGTACGG
>QMUB01000076.1 GCA_003663695.1 Thermococci archaeon
CTGGGAGAAGAAAGTCATAAGCTCCCAGAAAATGATGAACCAAAGCAAGTTCCAGCATGTTAAAATGAGATACATCATCAGAAGAAAGATGGGATAATTAAAGTTATACAAGCGAAGATCCTCCTTACCTAAATACCTCTCCATGTATTTAATCCCATATAGAGAAGTGCAAAAGCCCAAAATTCCAAGTATCAGCAAAAAGAATGCTGAAAGCTGGTCAACTTTGAAAATCAGCTGATTGAGCGATGCAATCACCGAAGAGGAAGCATATACCCAAAGCTTCAACTCCAAGCCCCTTTCAAAACCCAAAATCGCTATATACACTATAAGCAGAGATGCAGTTGCCGAGAGGATATTAACCGCATGAAGAGTGCTCTTTCCTCTTCCCACAAGTCCTAAAATCGATGCACCCACCAGCACTCCAATGGGAATAAGAAGCATTAAGGAGCTCATACACTCTCCTCCAGCCCTACTTCACTGGCCTCAGGTATGCTTTGTGTGAGATGAAATCCACACTCTCAAGCTGATATTTTTCAAGCACGAGCTCCCTTCCGAGGAGATTCCTGAGAATTATCTTACCATCATGGATATCCAAAAGAGTTACATCTGTCATAACAACCCTTAATTTTCCATTTTCAATTATCACAACCTTCGACTGGCACATTTATACCACCTTTGAGCGTTTCTTAATTCCCAAAATTTTTCTCGCTAGAGCATCAACATCTCTGTATATCAGAGAATCCTTTGGAATACAGTCAACACCTTTTCCCTCGTTTTCTATCATAGTTACGTTCTCATCAAAGCTAACCAAATGATAGGGAGTTGAATCGGAGAAAACTCTCGCATACAGCTTGGAAGCTTTGAGGGAATCCTGAACCTTATTTATAACGAGGAATATGTTGGATATGTTAAGCTGCCTTCCCATCTCAATGAGCTTTTTGGCTATCACCATCGACTTTAAGGTGGGCTCGGCCACACACAGCATTGCATCAAATTTCTCTGCTAAGCCCCTTCCAAACACCTCTGCACCTGCTTCACTATCCACTATCACTATATCCCTTTCGGAAAATAGAACGTGCATCAGAAAAGCCCTAGCTAGTGCTATTGAAGGGCACAAACACCCCTCTTTGCTCTGTTCTATGCTACCAATTACGACCAATTTTAGGTTTGGTTTAATGCTTATACCGTATTTTTCGGCGAGATCATCGACCTTTGGCGTTAACGAAAACAGCACCCCCCATCCTTCACCGGGTCTTGCTCCTGTTCTCTCCTGTGCCAGTTCCTCATTTCTAGATAGAGGCACTATACCAAGGGCTCTTTCATAAGGGACACCCAAGCTCTGTGCCAGATTTGGAATAGAATCGGTATCCAGAGCCAATATGTTATATCCCTCCTCTGCTAAGATATGAGCCAGCAATGCAGAGGTTGTTGTCTTTCCAACCCCGCCCTTTCCAGCGACTAAAATCTTCATTCCAAAGTCCCCCTCGATTAGTAAGATTCTCATGACATAATTTACTTTCTTCAACAAAAGGTTGAAAACAAAAAGAAAATCAGAGGGGCCACTTAAGCTTTTTCCTCTTTTCAATGATTACATTGTAAAGTGTTTCCGCGGCTTTTATCGGGTCAGGCTCGACATAGAACTTTCCACCTATGATGTCCTCAACGTCATCTGTAAGGAGCTTGGTAACTTTTTGACTTCCAAGGACTGGAGGTATAGTTCCTAGGTGGGTGAATACACCGCTTGCAAGGAAGTAGGTTCCTATTGAAACTGCTTTTTCACTCATCCATTCTGGTGCTGAGCCAACAGCAGGTAAATCTGGAATATCAACGCCCAATGCATCGGCTAAAGCTCCCAAAGCTATTAAAATTCTCGAGCAGTCAACACAGCTCCCCATGTGAAGGCATGGGGGAATTCCCAAAGCTTCACACACTTGTCTCAGCCCATCCCCTGCAAGCTTTGCAGCCTCCGGACTCATCAATCCATCCATAGCAGCGGCAATTCCCCAACAACCTGTTCCAACGACCAGAACATCCCTTTTTATGAGCTCTCTTGCTATTATCACGTGGCTGTGGTTGTGCTTGACCTTTGGGTTGTTACATCCCACAATCCCTGCTATTCCTTTAATGGTCCCATCCTTAAGTGCGTTGATTAGAGGTTCAAGAGTCCCTCCCAAAGCCTCAAGAATTGCTTCAACGCTGAAGCCTGCAACGACCTCACTCTTATACTTTGGAATTTCCACCCTCTCCTTTGCCCTGTGCGGGAAGTTTTCAATTGCAATCCTAACTATATCTTTGGCTATCTCATCTGCTTTCTCAGGTTTAAACTCAATGTGAATTGCCCCCGGGATGTGAGCTTTGGGCTCAGTGGTTATAAGTTTTGTATGATAGCATCCAGCTACATCAGTTAGAGCAGGCATTATGCACTGATAATCAACAATCATAGCTTCAACAGCACCTGTTATTACTGCTAACTCTTGCATCAGGAAGTTTCCGGCCAGAGGAACGCCAAGTCTCATCAGAGTTTCATTTCCAGTACAGCACATCCCAACGACATTAACTCCCTTGGCTCCATATTTCTTCGCCAGCTCTTGCATTTCTTTACTCTGTGCAACCTCAACTATCTTCATCGAGAGTATTGGGTTGTGGCCATGGACGACTATATTAACGTGGCTTTCCTTAAGAACACCTAGATTTGCAACGGTTTTAATTGGCTTTGGCGTTCCGAAGAGTATGTCGCTAAGGTAAGTAGCCATCATTGAACCGCTCCAACCATCCCCCAAGGAAGTTCTTACGCCATGGAGGATTAGTGAAACGGGATCGGCATCTACACCTATATGAGTCCTATGCATGCATTCACAGATCTCCCTATCAATTGCTCTTGGTAGAACCCCAAGTTTCTCCCAAACTTTAATTCTCTTTTTTGGCGCGGTTCCCATTAAGAGTCTTAGAGGCTCATCGTCTGGTTTTCCAAACTCTTTTTCCAGAATGTGGGCACATTCCACTGCTATCTCGTTTTCATCCTTGCCCTCCGTTTCCACACCCAGTGCTTGGGCAAGTGCCATGAGTTTTTGAACATCCGCTATTTTGTAATCTTTGAATTCTCCAGTTGCAGTTCCCTTAAATACGTGAACTATGTCCCTAGCATGATCGCTGTGTGCCGCTGCACCGGCAGCTATCATCCTCAATATATTCCTAGCCACGATAGTATCTGCATCCGCACCGCAGGTTCCTTTAGTTGGGCCCGCCCCAAAGGGGTCAATTCTACATGGACCCATGTTGCAGTTCCTGCAGCACACACCCAAAATTCCAAAACCACACTGAGGCTGCTGCTCTAAAAACCTATGCCAGACTATTTTCACTCCTTCATCTTCAGCTTTTTCAATGAGCTCAGCAACTCCCTTTGTCTCAGAAACTTGCTTTGCGGGAACTTTAAACTTTATATATTCCGCCATAAAAACACCTCCTAATACCACCTGGCTTTGGAATAGGCGATATACACGTCCACTGGTCTAACCTTTTCCTCTTCCTTCTCCGTTTCAACGACTGGCTTCATGTACACAATACCTGGAACTTTTAAGCCGGAAATGAGCTTTTCCGCCTTTTCTTTTCTTATCCTGTTCAAAATCTCCTCCAATGTTCCGAATGTCATTGCCCCGGTGGGACAAGCTTCAACACATGCTGGCTCTCTTCCTTCTCTTATCCTATCGATGCAGAAATCGCACTTAAGAACGACTTTGTATTCCACTTCATACTTGGGATGTCCAAAAGGACATGCCATAATGCACATGAGACACCCTATACATTTGTTGGAATCCAAGATCACAAATCCTTCCTCACTCTTCCTTATGGCTCCTGTTGGACAGACATTCTCACATGGGGCATCTTCACAGTGCTGGCAACGCATAGGAACATTAAAGAAATCAGCACTCACAACTTTTATTCTGGGTTTTGGCTTGGGTTTTTCAAAAATCGCCCCAAAGATATTTTTGCTCGCTGAATGCTCAATGGCACATGCTATCTCACATGACCTGCAACCCATGCATTTTTCAGGATCTATGTAAACCGTGGGTCTCTCTAACTCGGTTTCGAGAAGTGGCACTGTCATCACCTCAAAATTAAAATTATGAAATATCTTAATAAGAGGCTCGTGTTCGGCATACAGAACAAAAGATGCCTTTAGTATTCATACATGGATACAAGAGCTTTTTCTCTAATTTCCTTATATTTCTCCAAGAGCTCTTTGGCGAAATCTGTCAGAAGAGTGACTCCCTTTTTCTTTCCCCCTTTCATGGAAATCAAGAGTGTAATCCCCAATTTTTCCTCCAGACTCCTAATTTTTTCCCAGTAAGTTGAAGGAGAAACTCCTAAAGCCCTACATGCAGCCCTAAAAGAATTGAGCTGGTATATGAGCTCAAGAAGTTCCAAAACGTCAGATGAAACTTCGACACCATCCCTTGTGACAAATGAAACACTGATGCGAGGAGATAGATGCATGGGATTGTGATTTATGGTACATGGAGAAAAGAGCATTTTTCTAAGCTCATCCCTCGTTATTTTTTTGTAATTAACTTCGTAGTTTAAAAAGGGACACTTGGAAAAATTTCCATAAGGATTGAGGTACAGGGCCCTGCAATTCTCTCCAATTGGAGAAGTCAGAACATCCACGGGGTAATTATTTATAAAGACTTTAATAGCGTTGTAAAAATATCTCCTACCGTAATGGAGCCCAATCTCAACATTTTCTCTCTTGGATAGCTTTTCGAGAAATTTGTAGATATAAAGCCTGTTGCACATATAAGGGCCGATTGTTATTTTCAACCCATAGGAGCTACAGACCTTAATTATCGAGAGGATCTCAGCAAAATCGTAACTAGAATCCAAAGGTACATAAGCCTCAATATTATCTATACCTTGGGACAGCAACATCTTTAGGGTTTGAACATTACTCCTTATATCCCTAAAAGTACTAATTAAGAACGAAACAACATCAACATTCTTCAGAGGAGCTTTATGAAGCGCATTCTTAGATACGGAAGCAGGTAAAAAGATTGTTGTCTTTTTGCACAAATCCCTAATCTCATTAACTATAAAATCGATTTTGGGATGCAAGAGGGGATTCGGACATGTTATGATCCCTTCGTCGAATCTAAAATCTCCAAGATTCTCTGTCAATACCTCAAGGGCTTCAAGGGGCAGCATAACTCCCACACAGCCAAATTTCTCTCGCCAAGGACATACCAAACAAGTTGCATCGCATTTACTCGAAGGCTGAACCGTCAGTATGCTCATGGGAATCACTCAAATACAATTTCAAATCCACAGAATGAATTTCCCAGTCCCCAGCAGTATATTTCCCTCGTTATATTCTTCCCTATAAGGGATTCTATAGCTCCCTGAATCATTCCAGCCTCGAAATCACATAGAGTCCTCCCAATTGGAGGGGATTGGTAGCAGCTTATGCACTCATAGATATTAATTTTCATCTTGTTAAAGGACTCATCAATTATGTCCAAAAGACCAATCCGCTGCTTTAAAAAGACCCTTGGTAAATCATCAACGCTCTTTATTTCGCCGGTTCCGGTTAGCCTCCTCGCAAGGTTATATCCGGCTCCTCTAAGGATCACTGCCCTCAGAGAGGGGCTGTATGAAAGCATGCCGTAGGACACCATCCGAAATGTTCTCACGTATTCGGCATCCTCAGGAGATATATGCGTAAAGAAGGGTCTCCTAACATTTAGATACTCCTCGGGGTTTAACTGAGCAACCTCAGGCATTCTCTTCCTGTTCCTAACTTCCGTTTTATAAATTTCTCTCCATTTTTCAATCAATGTCAAGTATTCACTCTCCATAACCCTTACCTATGAAATATTCTCAATATATTCCTTTAATATTTTCGGTTAAAATGCAAACTCTGAGAGGAGCCTGATGGATTCATGGAGATACCCAAGTATGTCCAGAAATAATTAAAAATGCACACACTAAATTATACTTGGGTGAAAAAATGACCATATATTTGGATAATGCAAACACAACAAAGCCTGATCCACGTGTTATCAAAGCCATGATGGAGTACTTTGAGGAGAAATATGGAACTCCCGGGGGAGAATTCGGACATCTGTTTGATGAGGATGCCAGAGAAGCCATTGAAATCACAAGGGAGAGGATAGCAAGGGAAATAAATGCCTCACCGGAGGAGATAATATTCGTCTCCGACGAAATAGAAGCAGATAACATGGCGATTAAAGGAGTTGCATGGGCTGGGGGAAAGGGAAAAGTTCTTACCAGCAGAATAGAAAGGAAAGCCATTTTAAAAACGGTTGAAAGACTTAGAGAATGGGGATTTGAAACCCATGAAGTCGGTGTTGATAGA
>QMUB01000077.1 GCA_003663695.1 Thermococci archaeon
CGATAATGCGCATAACCCTTGAGGCACGCACGAAGGAGAAAGCGGAGGGGCTGATGAAGAAAGCCAAAGAAGTTGTGGAGAAGGCGATAAGGGAGGCTTAGTATTCTCCATAGTTTAGTTTTAACTTTTCAGCAAACCTCCTCGCTCTCTCTAAATCCTTCTCATTTGGATGCCCATACCTTCGCTAGCCACCATTTGTATCCCAGCCCCTGCATGAGAACTCCCCAACAAGTTCTTCCTCTCGTATTCTCCAAGGTTTGGTTAAATCGGCATTTAAAACTTCAACCTGGCGACTTTCTCCGTGTTCTTGTGATGAATAGAAATATGAGAGCCTTCATAACCCCTCTAGCACCCCTTTCAGCCTCTTCAGGCTCTCCTCAATGTTATCCTTGTCAAACTCTACATAGACAGCTCCCGAAAACTTCGTTTTTAGTATCTCGAAGAGTATCCCCTCCCCCTTCACGATTCTAAAGCCCGAGCGCTTGAGTATCTCAGTATAATGTGCTATCCTTTCCTCCTTAGTCAGTCTGTGGAACTCTTTAAGGAATGAGTGATCGAATTTATCTGGGTCGCTCGATGTTGTGTGAAAAACGCCGCAGGTGGGAGAACCTTTAACTCCAATGAAAACAATCTTCTCAGGTTTTTCTTCGGCTATGACCCTACCTATAAACTCACTTATCGTTTTTGCCCTCTCGCTCATCCCAAGACGCATAAACACCTCTTTGCTCATGGGCGGCCTCGGCCAGCCGATAAGCTCATATTCCGGACATGGATAAGTAAAGAGCTTTATCCTGTCGGAATATTCACTCAGTAGATTTAAGAGAGCTTCACTAGTTTTGTATTCTTTCTCCTTTGGGCCTCTGTAAACGTAGAATGGGCTGATGAGACAAGGAGCTATAATGATTAGGGCTCCCATAGGATGTAACCTCCCTCTCCTCTAACATATTCAATTAGTCGTTTATAAGTTTCGTTTGACGAGAGCGTTTTTGAATCCCCTATCATGATGAGCTTCCTCTTTGCCCGCGTTATTGCAACGTTTAACCGCCTTAAGTCCTCAAGAAAACCCAGTTCTCCCCGATTATTAGAGCGAACGAAGGAAATAACGATAACCTCCTTCTCCCTCCCCTGATAACCATCTACCGTTTTGATCTCAAGCCCCTCAACATTAATCATCCTCCTGAGAAGGTCAATCTGGTCATCGTAGGGACTTATCACTCCAATATCACTCGCTTTAACACCCATTTCAAGGAGTTTTTTGGTTATTTTAGCCACAATTTCTGCTTCACATGGATTTTCTCTTGAAGTGGATCCTCTTCTCTGTCTCTCCTCACACAAACCAAGGGTATCGATAAATACCAGGGGTACTGGGGGTATGAGAACCTTTTTAAGCCATCCTTCGCTTTCTTCAAGAACGCTTAATGTGAGCGGGAAATCCTCGAGGCTGTGCTTTGCAACGCTTGGATGAGCCATCAAAAGTCCATCGTAAAACTCCTTGTTAGGAAACTCCATTATCCTCTCATTCATCCTGTACTGAACTCTAAGAATGGATTTTATATCATCCCCATAGACTTCCAGAAGCCTCTCAAAGAGCGTGAATTCAAGGACTTTTGCTTTTTGGCTTAAAATGGTAGGCGGAAGCTGTCTATGGTCTCCGGCCATTATTAGCTTTTTTCCTCTCACTATCGGGATTATACATGAGGGCTCAACCGACTGGGTTGCCTCGTCGATGAAAACGACATCAAATTTCCTTCCCATGAGCAGCTCGCTTCCCGCCGTTGAGTTTGTGGAGCATACAACTTGAGCCCTCTCAAGTATACTATTCACAGCCTTCAGTTCAAGCACTCTTGCTCTTTTAACAAGGGAGTTTATCCTATCCTGCAGCTCCAGCCACTTTGCCATCTCCTGAATTCTCCGTAATGGAACACCTCTCGAACTCCTCCCACTTCTCGCGAGGCTTTTTATCTGTTCATCGCTTAAACCCCTACGCCACTGGGGACTCGGCTTCGTGTATTTCCTCTGCTCCTCCCTCAAAACATCAATTTTCCGCCAGATTTCTTCTGATTCTTTGAAAGATTCATCCTTTTGAATGAGATAGTCAAGAGTGTGCTCTAACAGGGGTTTGCTGACTCTGGCGGGGTTCCCTACCCTCACCACCACAATACCCGCATTCACAAGCTTCTCAACCAAGTTGTCCACGGCTATGTTTGAGTCTGCCGTTGCCAAGACTTTATAGCCCCTCTTAACATGTTGAACTATTGATTCCACTAAAGTCGTGGTTTTCCCTGTCCCTGGAGGACCGTGGATTAAAAAAAGCTCCTGTGCTTCCAGAGATTTCTTCACAGCTATTTTCTGGGAAGGGTTCAAACTATCGTTAACAAAATGTATTTTGCTCTGGGAGGGTATAAATGAAGGTTTTCTCTTTCCAAGAATGACATCCCCAAGCCTTGAATCACCCTTCCCAAAGAGTTTTAAAGCATCGAGCATCCGTTGGAAAGTTATATCATTTGCATAGAGGTCGATCCTCACTTTTTTCCGGTACACGAAGGAAGGGGGCTTCTTATCAAACGCCACGACGAGGAAGTTTCTGCCCTTTTCTACGACGGTTCCTTGAGGATCCCTGGGCTTTGGTTTCCCGAGACTCACTATAACCAGATCCCCCACACTTATCTCAGTCTCTGGAAAGTTCTTCCTCCCGAACTTGACGAGATACTTCCCTCCTAAACCGCGCCCAATATCTTTTCCCGTTAGATTGAGAATTGCACGTCCAAGTTTCTCTCTTTTCTGGCCGCTGAGTTTTTCAATCTCCTCTGTCTGTTGTCTCATCTCCTCCTCTCTCTCAAGCTGCACAAGCCGGGAGAAATGGCTCACATATTCTCTGTAGCTTTCAAACACTCTCATAGTTATCACTCAGAAAATTATAGGACATAAACTTTGCCCATGCTTGAGAACAGCGCCCTCTTCTCCTCCAGAACTTCAAATTCCCTTAACAGCAGGTTGTATTCCTTGAGATCATACGCATCCGGATCAATCGGTACTAATATAACTGCATCGTAGAGAATTGCATAATCCTTCAGGGATGTCAGGAATTTGTAGATCGATTCAAATCCATTCTCAAGTATGAGATATTCAATGCCATCGAGGAGGACGAATCTCTTATGGTTCTCCTTATTTATGAATTCCACTATGTTATAAGTCATAAAAGGAAGCCTCGTTGGGTGAATCGCGTCCTCCCTCTCGGCTTTTGTGAGCCACCAGATTTTTACATCCTCTCCTATATCCAGCTTGTTCCTCAAGACCTCCGGGGGTTCCCTGCATATTATCATGCTCTCAAACCTGTCGATGAATGCCCTGGCTATATTGAGGCATGGTTCCCGGTATTTGCAAAGGTACAAACCGGAGGCTATGTGTATTTCCTTGATCTCCTTGTAAGTTGCGAGATACGCTTTTTCCTTTTCTATCAGACCTTTAACCAGCTTCTGCCACGAGAATGCTATTAAAAGGAATACCAGAACTAAGAGAGAATTTAAAGATGCTTCCATGGGCGTATAGCTGTCATAGGACTTAAAGAGGGAGAAAAATGCCACTCCGGAGACAATCAAAAAGCCCGCAAGAAAAAGGTTATAAACGGCTTTCAAATGGGTAAAGAAGTTTAGAAAGTCCTTCCTATACGTAAGCCCCTTATAGAACACGAATAGGCTGATCATGCCCGCTATGAAGTTCAGAATTATCATGAACCCAGCAAGTATATTCATGATAGCACCAGCCGCAATATTTACGGTGTAAAGAGTTATAAAATTATCGTCCTATGTCTCCATACTGTTAGGATAATCGTGGCGTGGGTGTAGTTCTAGTTTCTTTCACGAGCATTATCAAAAGCCCTAACAGTACCTATGTCTCAAAAGGAAACATTTTATTTTTTAGAATATTTTCAAGCTTTTTCCTTAATTCCTCCAGCGTCCCCTCGTTCATTATCATGAAATCCGCCATCTTTTTAAGCCTGCTTGTTTGATAGAGCTTCTCCTCTGCTTCATCCATCTCCAGAAAGTTTTCAAAGCTCTTTATAACCCTGTCCTTACTTGCATTTCTTTTCTTCAATCTCTCGTATCTGAGTCTAGCATCCGCATCAACATATATGACAATTCCCCCATTCTGCTTTACCGCCTCAATTTCTCCCTTAGAACGAACTCCATCAATTACTACATTCTTACAGTTCCTCTTTTTATCAAGAGTAAGTCTGATTAGAATGTCTTCCCCATATTTATCCTTCAGATATTTTCCGTATTTAATTAGAGTATCTCTGGTTGGTTCTCTTCTCTCAGGAAGCTCTGGAATCCATGAGTATTCCCCTACATTATGAGTTAGAAGATCTATTAGAGGATCGCTGCATGAAATTCTACAAAAACCGAGTTCTTCTAAAAACTTGGCTATCGTTGTTTTTCCAGCTGCAATTTTACCCACCACTCCAATTAACATTTCAATACCTCCTATTCAAGCTCCACAACATCAAAGGAGTTATGCTCGAGATCCACAATCAAAAGTTTATTTGCCAGTGGCTCTCCAAACCCGGTTATGAGCTTTACAACCTCTGCAGCTTGAATGCTCCCAATGACACCTGCAGTTGCTCCCAAAATCGGAAAGTTCTCTTTTTTCCCGGGTGCTCTTGGAAATATTTCTCTCAGACGCAGGGTTTTTCCCGGGATTATTGTGGTGACCTGACCGAATAAGCCCTCAACAGCACCGTGAACCAGAGGAATGCTCCTTTTATGGGCAAAATCATCTAAAAGAAAGCGCGTCTCAAAATTATCCAAGCAGTCCACGATCACATCGACATCCTGCAGAGCATCACCAATATTTCCCTCATCCAGATGCCCGACGAATGTTTCAATTTTTATATCCGGGTTGAGCTTTTCAAGCTTCCATTTTGCCGAGAGGGGCTTTGGATTTTTGCTTAAATCCTCTTCCCAGTGAAGAATCTGCCTGTTTAAGTTGCTCAATTCCGGGGTTTGCTCATCCACAAGGAGAATTTTCCCAACTCCTGCCGCGGTTAGATAATAAGCTACGGGGCTTCCAAGCCCGCCCACACCAATTACAGCAACTCTGGCATTTTTAAGCTTCTCCTGTCCTCCCTCTCCAAATATCCTGAGCTGCCTGTCGTACCTCTCCAACTCCCTATCGCTCAGCATATCAACCACCGCTCACAGGTGGAAACAACGCCACTATATCCCCATCTTCAAGCTCCTCCCCAAAATCCACATATTTCCCGTTTCTTGAGACATTAACATCCGCATCCTCGTTCTGCTCAAAAATCTCCTCTTTAAACTTCGGATGCTTTTTTTGAATTAAATCAATTAGATCCTTAACTTTTATTCCCTCTGGAACTTCATATTCCTCTTCAGACACTCCCGCAACGCTTCTAAACCTCGCGAAATACCTCACTCTAATCTTCATACCCATCCCCAAGGGAATTTGGACGTTAAGTATAAAAACGATTTGGAGAAGTGAAGGAAGATTGCTATGGAGAAGCTCAGACGCTACACAAATATGCTCATTTCAAAGATGGGATTTGCAGAGGAAATTTACGGTATCAGAATAAACTACCTCCCCTTACTCATCGGAGAGGAGACGATAGTGCTTGACAGAAGGGATGGAAGGATAAAGAGACTGGGAGACAAGAAGCCCCTGAGCGATGAAGAACTCAGAACTCTTGAAGAGGACATAATTCAAGCCATAGAGAGTGGAAAGGTTGAGCTTTACTTAACACTGACATTTGGAGAGGATGTTGGTCCGCCTCTGTAGACGACGGGTAGAATCTTTAAAACGTCCCTTTCCCTTAAGATGTACTTTCTGCTGGCTTTTTTCTCGTTAACGAGTATGCAATTTCCATGTTCACTTATCCCGAGAAGCCTGAAATCCCGCTTCCATCAGAAACTTCGAATTCGAAATCCGGGCAATGCTTTAGAGCCAGCTCTCCATAGAGCCTAACCCTTATCCTCATCCTTTAACTCCTCCAGAAGGCGTTTTAACTTTTCATAAACCTCCCCGGGAGCTTCCTTAAAGGGAGAGACCTTCAGAACCGGAACTTCAAGCCCTATAATAAGCTTTTCAAAGAATTCGATCGCATTCCTAAAAGCTTCGTCCTCCGTAAAGCCGGTTTTAATTTCGTTGTCAAAATAATACCATGAACCCCTCTTCTTATCGTACAATGCCAGACTGGGGAGCCATTCGCCGCATTCCCCTCCCAGAGTCAGCTCTATTAAAATTTCATTATTTTCAAGGATTCCTCGCCTGAGTTTTTCCTTCCATCCTTCCAAATCACTCACCGATAGAAGGTTTTAAAGGGAAAATATAAGGCTTTCTTGAACCAAA
>QMUB01000078.1 GCA_003663695.1 Thermococci archaeon
ATTAGGAAAGTTATAGCGGACAGACTCTCCAAAAGCTACAGAGAAGCTGTTCACGTAACCATAAACATGGAGGTCGAGATGGATAACCTTATGAGGATGAGAGAATCTCTGGCTGAAATGCTCGGGAAGAAGCCATCTTATACGGTTTTAATGCTGAAGTGTATTGCAAAAGCTATTAGAGATTTCATTGAAATCAATGCCACGATGGAAGGGGATAGGATAGTCATTTACGAGGACGTGAACATCAATGTCGCTGTTGACAGCCCCATAGGCTTGATAACTCCTGTCATAAGAAAGGTTGATGAGAAGAGTCTCCCAGAGCTTCTGGAGGATTATAAAGACATAGTTGATAGGGCAAAGAAGGGAATGCTAAAGGAAAAGGATTTCGTGGGTGGGACGTTCACCCTCACGAATCTTGGAATGTTCGGCGTTGAATCCTTCACACCAATAATAAATCCCCCTCAAATTGCAATACTGGGAGTGAATAGAATTGCCGAGAAGCCTGTGGTAAGGGATGGGAAACTCGAAAAGGCGCATGTGATGATGCTCTCTTTGAGCTTTGATCATAGAGCGATAGATGGAGCTCCAGCGGCAAGATTCCTGCAACGCCTAAAACATTACATAGAAAACCCGGAAAAGGTGCTCGAAGATGAATGAATGGAAGCGCTATCTCATAGAAATAGGGATGGGGGTTGATCAGCATGGACAGAACCCCACAAAAGCCTCTGTTAAAGCTGTTAAGGATGCAATAACCAGGGTCTGCACGGTCGGTCTTCTGGAGCTCTTCGAGCTTGATTTTGAGAGGGATGTGAAAGCGGAGGTTATAATAGGAGTACCCTACCCGCAGAGCGTCGATGTTGAGAAGATTAGAGAAGCCATTCCTATACCATGTGAAAAGACTGTCAGGATTGTTGGAGGAGGATTAAAAGGCCCCGGGATAGCTCTCAAAGAATTTGGCGATAAAACAAATGAGATGCTGATAGCAGTGGCATTCATAACTCTCTATGTCAGGAGAGGAAAGAGATGAAAGCTACAGTTGGCATAATAGCAAATCCAGAATCTGGAAGGGACATAAGAAGGCTTGTTGCCCATGCGAGTGTTTTCGATAACATGGAGAAGGTCAGCATAGTTGAAAGGCTTTTGCTGGTGCTGCAAGATCTTGGAGTTAAGAAGGTAATAGCGATGCCTGAGACATTTGGAATAGTCCCGGGTGCGGTCAATGCTATAGGGGAGCATTTGAAAATGGAGGTTAAAATGCTCTCCATGAGAATTCTTGGAGACTGGAGGGATACCTATAACGCCACCATGGCAATGAATGATAGGGTGGATGTTATAGTGGTCATAGGAGGGGATGGAACCAACAGGATTGTCGCAAAAGCCTGTGATGACACTCCCATAATGCCCATATCGACGGGAACCAACAATGTTTTTCCCTACATGATAGAAGCCACCATAGCGGGTGAGGCCATTGCGGCAATAGCCACCGGCATTGTGAAGGTTGGGGAGGGCACATATAAAGCTAAGAGGGTTGAGCTCTTTGAGGATGGCTCTTTGAGGGACATAGCGCTCATAGATGCGGCTGCGACCCTCCATTCCTTTGTGGGCTCGAAGGCGGTGTGGAAACCGGAGTATTTGAGGGAGCTCATCGTGAGCAGATGCTCCCCCTCCAACATTGGGTTGAGTGCCATAGCAGGAGTTCTGAGGGAAATCTCGGAGGATGACGACGTAGGGCTCTACTTGGAGCTTGGGGAAGGGAGGCTTATAAAGGCCCCAATAGCCCCGGGTGTTTTTAAGAAAGTTGGGATAAGGGATTTCAGGGAGCTGCAGCTCGGGGAGGAGATTGAGGTAAAAACGTCCCCCTCCCTCTTCGCGCTTGATGGGGAGAGGGAAGCTGAGATGGCGGGCACAATAACGGCTAGAGTTACGAGAAATGGGCCGAGAGTCATAGATTACAGAAAAACCCTGAAGATTGCAGCTGAAAGGGGATTTTTTGAGGGTAATTCGGAGCTTTGAGGATCAGCCCAGAAGTTCTCTTACCTTATCTTCGAGCTCTTTTCTGTTGATTTTTGGCGGTCTCTCAAGGTTCCACCCTTTTTTTGAATATTTCTCACGATAGAGCAATCTGGCAAGTTTCTTCTCTTCTTTTGTGGGTTTATCAATGTAATATCCACAGGATAGAATCTTTGAATAGCCATGGATTATGGATTCGATGATATCCTTCTGATTGACATCGATAAATTCCGAGAGATTTGCAACCCGGTACTTAACAGGGTCTACGGAAGGCTTAATCTCTTCGGGTACCCTGAGGAGGGATGTGAGCTTTTTTAAGTCTGCATTTATTAAGATTGAACCGTGAAGGAAGAGAACCCCCCATTTTATGCTCCCTGCAGTCCCCGAGATTTTCCTCTCCCCGAGAACGACATCGCTTGTATTTCTGAGCTCGGGGTTTACCCCGAATATTTTTAAAGCCTCAATGGTTCCTTTCAGGAGGATGCCATAGAGGTAGGAGATGGGGAACCTGACATTCCTTTTGAGAGTGATGGTGTAGTTTATGCAGCCTTTATCATGATAAACCGTGCCACCTCCTGTAAATCGTCTTATTATGGGAAATTCCTCTTTTTTTGCCTTCAGCATATTTATGTCCTCACGGGCTTCCCTGAAATACCCTAAAACTAGAGCATTATTGTTGATCCATATCCTGAGAGTATCCGGAATCAGATCCCCGGCTCTCGCTCTTGCAAGTGCCTCTTCAAAAGCTAGATTAAGACGAGGGTCATGGTATTCAAAGGTTAAAATTCTGAGGGACATAATTGAAGAACTGCTCCAAATGTTATTAACTCTAACTATTTATATTTCAAGCAACTAACTTTATTGAGCCGCAATGAAGAGAGTGCACCTCCTCTGAACCGGCGCTGGATGATGAAAAGCACGGGCAGAGCGGCTACTTTTCAAGATAGAGGATAACTATAAGAAGAAGCTCGAACATCAGGAAGGCATACCCCATGAGATTCCCAAAGAAGCTATATGTGAGCCTTATGAGAGCGGCAGGGAAGTTCACGAGAAGTGCCGCAAATCCGAAGATTATTAAGTTGTCGCTCATCGTGAGATAGGCCGGCATGATGGTATATTCATCTTTTAGGCTTCTCGTAAGCCAGAAGATTATAAACTTTGCCATCAGGAGGTTTGATAGGATTCCAAAGATGAGGAGGAAGGGGAGCCCATCGGCTTTATTATAGAGGGCCACCGCAAGCCCCACGACCGCCGAGGGAATGTAGAGGAAGCTCACGGCAAATGCCTTTGCGTTCCTGAAATCCTTAACTTTCAATGGCAGGGAGAACAGAAACCATCCACTTTTGTACTCCTCGATAAGGAGTATCTGGGAATTTAAGGACTCTAAAAGGGCAGTGCTTCCTATTATGAGCGTCCAGGTTGATAAATCGCTCTTCTGGAGGAATACCATGGGGATCAAAAACACCAGGGGAAGGAGCATGATGAAGAGGGAAGAAGTTCTTCTAAGGCTGAGCTTCAGATCCTTCAGGAACAGAGCCACCAGCGGATTAAGCTCCATTCCTTTAAATTCGTTCCTGGATAGAGAGGTATACACTCCCTCCACAAGACTTCTCTCCACAAGGGTGTTCCCCAAAACAAAAACCGATAGAGAGAGAAAGATGTAGGTGAAAAGGGGCTTCAGCTGGAGAGAACCTTCTATAGCATAGTATATGCTAAGACTCTGAACTACCGGAGGAAGATAGGGCTGCAGGTTGAGCATGGTAAGTTTCTGGAAGGCGCTTGGGAAGAGTATCCCGTAGAATATGAAGAGCATCATGAAGAGACCCGCGAGGGAAAACCCGAGAAGCCGCAGGACGTTCCAGATCAAGCCCTTTTTTTGGATTTTAAATGTAAAAAATGCAAAAATGCTTCCTATTCCGTAACCAAAAAGTATTGAGACGAGAGTCCATAAGAACATGAAAACGAGAACCTTCCATGAGTATGTCAATGCCTTCCAGCAAAAGGGAAGCATCATGAAGAAGAGGGGAGGAGAGTAGTATTTGAGCCATGTTTTGAAGGGAAGGAATCGAACATTTATGGGAAGACTAAGCAGAAGCCTCAGAGCCCCGACTTTACCCAAGGAGTGGAGAAATTCTATGGAGAGCAGCATGGAGATTATGATTATAAAAACCAGGAGGGAGGCGGCTATGGACGAAAAAACTATTGTTCCACCTCCTAAAAGTCGTTCAGCTCTCAAAAAGATTATCGAGAAGAATAAAAATACAAATGAGGCGAAAACAAGCTGAATTAAGGGAGTCTTTCTAATTAATTTGGTGAACTTCTCTCTGTTATATTCATCGAGTCTGTGCTTGAACTCATGAAAAAGCACCTCTCTCACGAGGATATCCATCCTCTCACCTCAGGTTTTCGGCATAGAGGAAGAGACACTTTAGATACTCAGTATCCTTTGAAGCCATTAAAATTGGGTGATCCGGGGCCTGCGTTCTATAGGGCTCAAGCATCTTTAAGAACTTTCCTGCCTTTGCTGAAGCAGCTATAATCATGTTTTTAAACAGCTGCATATCAACATGCTGGGAGCATGAAGCGGTAACGAGAATTCCTCCATCTTTGAGGAGCTTCATGGCCTGATAGTTCACATTGAAATAAGCCCTCAATCCCTTCTTTAAATCCTTTTCATGCTGAACAAAGGCAGGAGGATCAACCACCACGACATCAAACTTTTCTCCCTTCTTCTGGAGATTTTCCATAACCTCAAATGCCGACCCGATTATAAACTCCATCCTATCTTCAACACCGTTGAGTTTTGCATTCTCCTTTGCCTGTTTTATTGCCTTGGGCGAATTATCCACGGCCACAACCCTGTCAGCACCGGAAACCGCGGCATGTATTGCAAATCCCCCTGTATACGTGAAGACGTCGAGAACCTTCTCCCCTCCTCTTATGTACTTCTCGAGGGCTATTCTGTTCTCCCTTTGATCCAGGAAAAAGCCGGTCTTCTGCCCCCTCATATCCACGATAAACCTAGCCTTTCCCTCTTGGATTATTGTCCTGTATTTCTCCTTCCCGAGCAAAACACGTTCTATTTCAGGTAAACCTTCTCTCCTCCTTGCTCTCCCGGTATTTTTCTCAAAAACCGTTTCTATCCCGGGCTCGGCTTCCATTATAGCCTCGGCAACGTCCATCTTAAAACGCTCCATACCGATACTTGAAATCTGGAGTGATGCTATATCGTTAAAGCGGTCGACTATAAGGCCCGGGAGATAGTCGGCTTCCCCATATACCATCCTGTAGGCATTTCCATACCCTAAAATCTTCTTCCTGTAATTGTTAGCCGCTCTCACCCGCTCTTTGAAAAGCTCTTTTCCTATCTCAACATCCCTATCCTTTGTGAGAAAACGCACCATAATATTCGAATTTGGATTTGCAAAGCCCTTCCCCAGAAACCTGCCGCTTCTCGAGTACACTTCAACAATATCTCCCGGCTTTACATCCCCTTCCGTTCTGATCACACCCTTTTTGAATACAATCATGGCTCCCTTCTCAATCGCACGGTAAGCTTGAGCATCAACAAAAACTTTAACTTCCTTCTCACCCATATCAGCCCCCTCACTTTACCTATTTCAAGCGATAGGTATTTAACTATTGGGTTCCATATACTTCTATGGTGGTTTCTATGAACTTCGAGGCAATAAAAGAGTTTTTGGAAGAAACTGGCGCAGACTATCTGGAGATAGAAGGAGAAGTCCACCTGGATCCACAGGTCTTTTTTGAAGTTTGGAAATATGTAGGAGAACCCGATTTGGAAACATACATTGTAGAAGATAGTATTGTGGAGCCGGGCTCATATGACCCGCCCCAGATGAAATACAAATCCCTCAAGAATGTTAAAATAAAGAAGGTTTATTTTGAGACTCTCGACGGCAGACGCATTGTTACGGATTATGTCGAGTTCAGGAAGATTGCAGATGGATATAAGCCTTGATCTTCCTTTATTTTATCAATATTCTAAGCATCAAAACTCCCATACAGTTCGTTCTTTTGACCCCAAGTTCTATAGCGGTGTATCCTACGGATGCTGCGGCAATAAGGGTTAATATTCCAAAGATGCCATCGAAATAGAAGGAGAGCATGAACACAGCTGATAATATAGAGATGTTCAACTTTCTGTAATCCACTCCCGTTAGTGCTTTCCCTATCCCTCTCCCCAGGGATAACCCATAGAGATTTATCAAAGCCGCCGCACAGAAGCTCCCGAATATGAGTATTAAAAACTCCCTTTGACTTAAAATTGGGTAAGATTCCCTGATGAGTGCTAGAATTCCATTCCTCGTTCTCCCGGTCA
>QMUB01000079.1 GCA_003663695.1 Thermococci archaeon
AAAAGACGCTCCATCTCATGCCTGCTCAAAGCGTACTCCTTATAGTCGAGCCAGTAGTTTTCGTATCTGCCTGCTTCCATTTCCCTGACATTTATTGTTCTTAATGTTCCATATGGATATGCCTCAATGGTTCCCCTAACCCTGACGTACTCCCCACCCTTAAAACTCAGGGCGGGATTTAGACGGCTTTTATCCGTTATCTTCAGCACGGCAAAGGATGTGAAGCCATCCTTAATCCTGATGTCGGAGGGCGAGAGGGGGGATAGCATATAGTAAACGGCGTCTTTTGGGGCGTAGGGGGGCTGTCTCAGGAGAAGAAAGCCTTCTACCTCTATTTCATCCCCTAAATGATGCTTCTGAAGGGTAAGCTGGAACTCCCTAGCCCTTGTGGAGGGCTTCAAAGGTTCGGGCTTTTTAAGCGCCTTTATGAGAGAGAACAACTCCATGATCACACCATAATTAAATAGAGAGGGAGGCTTTAAAGTCTTTCTACACCCTTCCTGACCTTAACCGCCATCCCTTGTTTGAATATTTTGAGCTCTCTACCATTCAAGAGGGTCTGTCCCGTCCCCAGGAGCTCATCCTCTTTGTTCACAATAAGGACTTCATCGTAGGGTCTTATCCCTTCATCTGCATCGACAACGAACTTTGCAAAAACGCTCTTTCCCCTCCTCACAAAAGGCTCGGCATCTTCATTCACGACAACCCGCATCCTCGGGTACTCCAGGATATCCATAAGTCTCTTGGCTCCCTCTATGCCCAGTGTTAAGAACCCATCAAAAGCCCTGAATGTTGCCAGATGCTTTCCATTCACCTTTATCTGTCTCGGCATTCCCGTTTTCCTCGATAGCTCGACGAGAGCATTTTCAAAGGCACGTGAGGCACCTTCCCCAAACTGATACTCGGCTATGGCTTTTATGTAGGTCAAAGCCTCCTTTCCGCTTGGTTTTGATATTCCAAAGTCTTCCTCACCTTCACTCTGGGCGAAAGGGAATGTGAGCCCGAGATACTTGGGAATCTCTCCAAACAGGGGGTGTTCAATTTTTTCCCCAAACTTTTTCCCCACCCTTTGGGCCCTCTTCTTAGCCCTAAGCACGATGGGCCAGCGCATGGATTCTTCGCTTATCTTGAAAAGTGCGGACCCCTTTGTTACCGGCTCATTCTCCTCCAGATATTCCCTATACTCAAGGAGGCGATTGTAAGCCGCAAACATCTTGGGGTGAGACCTTGCACGCTCATCCACAAGCTCCCACAAAGTTCCCTCCTTTATAGCCTGCTTCACTCTATTCAGCTCCTCCCTGATAATCCACAGGTTGTGAAGTGCCAAAAGCCGTGTCCTTTCTTCTTTGGGCATCTCACGGAGCTCCCGGGGCGTATGGCGTGAGCATATGGGGCACGAGCATGGGAAGTATTCCAGTTCATCAAGCTTCTTTGTGCCCTCCGGGGTTAGATACCTGTCATCTTTGGCATACAGTGCATATGAAGCTGAGTCAAAGAGATCCACACCCATTGCCACTGCCAGAGCGAATATCATGGGATGTCCTGCCCCAAAGAGGTGCACAGGCCTGTCGGGCTTCAAACCCATTTTCGAATTTACTACAACGTCTACCAGTTCCCTGTACCTATATGCTTCCATTAAGGGAACAACGGCTCCAATTGGATGAATTTCAAAATTCATCTCACTAAGTTTTTGAGCTGCATACCTCCTGAGATCAAGGTGGGTTGAACCCTGTACGGTGGCGTTCATGGCTATTTCCTTTATTTCCTCTGCTTCCTTGGCTCTCTCAAGGGTGATTTTTAACTCTGCCTCGGCTTTTTCTCTTGGAGCGTCGGGGATTGTGGGGATATCGAGGAATGTTCCTATGTCCACGCCAATTTTGTGCTGAAACTCAATGATCTCCCTGTTTGTGACATCTATACCACCATAGCGCATGAGCTGGAAGCTCCCCGAATCAACCTCTATTATCCCATCATAATCAAGAAGCTCATGGATCCCCCTCTCAAGTGCTTCCTTTCTGAGATTTTCATCTTTGTATATGATGTAGGAGTTCGTGATTATTATTCCAAACCCCATTTCCTTGAGCTCTCCCGGAGTCACTATCAGCTGTCTTGGATTGACAACTGGCATTATAGCGGGTGTCTCAATTTTCCTCCCATTTATCACCAGTTTTCCCAATCTTCCTGCTGCATCTCTCGCTCTTACCTCAAATCTGAATTCCACCATCTATCTCACCCATCGAAAGTGGACACTTGGGTTTAAAAGCTATTCCAAAAATGTGAGAATTCGGAGGAGAGTTAATGTCAGGAGGCATGAGACCACAGGCGCTAGTATCCATCCCAAAATTATATTCCAGACAAGTATCCGGTTGATTCTCTCTCCTTTTAGCACTCCAACCCCTAAAATTCCTCCTACAACTGCTTGACCAGAACTTACCGGTAACCCAAATGCGTTTGCAATTGTTACTGCCATTGATGATCCAAATTGAGAAGAAAACGCTGAGAGGGGACCCAATGAGACTAGTTCCCTACCGATAGTTCTTATCACGTTGTAGCTGAAGGTCAGCGCTCCCATTATAAGCCCAAATGAGAGCAATCCCCTTATCAGCCATCCCTTGAGGGAGAAGCCGTACAATATTATCCCGATGACGTTTGAAAGTTCGTTTGCTCCCAGATTAAATGCTATGTAGGAAGCACTTAAAATTATCATCCACTGGTAAGTTAGTTCGACAGTTCTTATGCTCTTCATGTCGTTTATGAGATATCCGTATGCCCTTAGAGCTCCGATGGCTAAAATTCCTGCGACTACCGGAGAAATGCCAGGCCAATTTTTGAAATAACATGCCAGTTCACCTAGGAGCCCCGAGCTATCCCAACTCCTATAATGGCCCCTATAACCGATTGGGTGGTCGAGATGGGAAGGGCTTTTAAGCTTGCAAACGTTACCGCAAGGGCTGAGCTGAATAGGGCAATTGAGAGATACTCCATATTGTGAACTGGGATAATAGTTCCTCCCACGGTGTAGGCAACCTTTGAGCCCCCTATGAAAGCTCCCAGGGTTGTGAAGAGGGTTATTAAAAGGTAGACTATTTGAAGGTTAGCACTTGGAATTTAAACTTAATGCTTTCTTACAAAGTGTGAGAAATAACCGTAGAGGTGTAATGTTAGATAGAAAATTGCCCAGAACCAGAGGAAAACCGGGAAAAGCAGGCTATTCAGGAGGGAACCCCCTTCCACAAGAGTTGGTATGAGCATCGTGCTAATCTCAAAAACAATAAAGATTCCAAGCAGGAGCCAATTTTGCGTTAGGATAAGCAGAAGAGGGAGCAAAACATCTAGAAGTGCTATAAAGTCCCCTAGAAGCAAAAAAAGGCATTCTTTCAGAAAACCCCCACCTAAATAATCTAAATCTCCCAAAAACCATCTTTTTCTCTGTTCCCAGAGAATTCTGAGATTTTCTGGCATCTCCGTAAATGCCTTTGCTCTGGGAGCATAAACAACCTTTCCAAATTTTTTGGTTTCCTTTGTGGTTGCATAGTCCTCAACACCGCTCTCCACAAACCCACCAATTCTTTCAAGTGCCTCCCTTCTAAATGCTGAAACTGGCCCCGGTGCAACACTTAAATCTTCCATTTCTTTTGCTCTTCTGAACATTGCTATCCTTAAATGCTCCACATCCTGTGCTCTGGTTAGAAAAGAGGCATTAAAGACTCGAACCTGCCCTCCAGCTGCCAGAACCTCTTCACCATAGAGGCGTTTCACAAGTTCCTTAACAGCATCTTTCTCCAGTTGGGTGTCTGCATCTGTGGTGATTATTACATCTCCCCGGGCTCTGGATAGGGCGAAGTTGAGAGCTCTGGCTTTTCCTCCATGCTCTATCCTGAAAATCCTCAATCTCTCATCTCTAATTGAGGATGCTCTTTCAAAGGTTCCATCCTCGCTCCCATCATCCACAAGGATTACTTCGAAGGAGGGGTACTCCTGGGATAGTGCATGGAGAAGGGCTTTTTTCACGTTTTTTTCTTCATTATACGCTGGAATTAGAACGCTCACAAATGGAGTCCACTCTTTAATCCTGTAATTCTTTAATAGGCTAATTAAATAATTGAAGAAAAAGTATCCATCCCAGAGAAGGATCAGAGAGAGGAGCACTTTGATGAACATAATGAAAAATTAATAGGGAGATTTTTAATCTTTCCCCTGGAAAAACATCAATAAATAGAAATCCTCTTCACGCCTTCAAGCTTTGAGAGTTCGTTTATAAGTTCTCCCGGGATTCCCTTTTCTGTGATTATCGTTAGTGTAGCTTCGGGATAAAGTTCGGGATCCTCAGCAACAACCTGCACGATGTTTATTCCCCTATCAGCAATTTTGGTTGCGATCTTGGCAAGGATGCCTATTGCTCTCGGTTCGGGTTCAATCTCGATAACTCCATAGCCAACATGCCGTCCAACATACTTCATGTGCACTGTTGGCTCGAGCTCCATATAAACTTCCCTGAGCTCGGGTATCTTCAGTATCATTGCAACGGTCTCCTTTACGACTCTCCTATCCACATCAAGTGCCTTTGCTATCTTTGTGTAGGGGACATCAATGTTCCCGCACTTTATTTTCATGTCCTCTGTGACCTTGAGGCCATACTTTAGCAGAGTCTTTGCTATCTGCTTTCTAACGGGGTATTCGTCAAAGTAATGCTCAAGTCTTCCCCACATATCCATCACCCACCATATACGTTCAACACTAAACTATAGGGTACATTATTATTAAAATGTTTCCATGCTTACATAAACTCCGCATGATTGTGTTCATTGGGGTTTATAAATTTTCACCTCTGCTCCCTTTCCGAAGCTGCGTAAACTATATTAAGAAGCAGGATTATCTAATAAAAGGTGGTTAAAATGGTGATGCGTCTGTCAAAAATTTATGGAAAGCAGATATACACAACAAAAGGGAATTATGTGGGTTATGTTGATGAGGTATTGATAAACATTGAACAGGGAAGCGGAAAGGTTCTTGCCCTCGGTCTCCCGGGGGAAAGGATAGGAATCCCCTACGAGAAGGTTACGGCAATTGGTGACATAATACTTGTGGAAGTGAGAGGGGATTAACTCTCTTTTATTCTTAACGCCTCCAAAAACTTTTCTGTGATTGCCTCCTCCACCAGCCTCAGCAGGGAGTTCTTATCCTTTGCAAGTTTAAAAATTCCCAGACTTATCCTTGCTCCACCCATCTGGGCATGTCCTCCAGCGCTTCCAATATCACCGAAGGCTTCCTTCAAAGCCTGTCCTATATTCACTCTCACATCCCTAGTCCGTGCCGATATCTCTATTCTATCATCAACAATTCCAAAAACGAGCACTGTGGAAACTCCCTCTAATCTCAATAAAAAGTCTGCGGCTTGAGGTACAGCATCTCTGTTCGTTATGAAACCTACATTTGAGATTAAAACGTTTTTATATGCCCTTCTGTTTAACACAGCCTTTGCGAGAATTTCCGCAGCTTCGGTGGATATGTCCGGATTTTCAATCTTCTCAAGGAGTTCGTAATTGATTCTGTTTGCCAGAAATTCGACCGCTTCAAGCTCCATCCTGCTGAGTCTGGAGAACTTTTTCGTGTCCGTGTAAATTCCATAGAAAAGTGCGGTTCCCAGCATGGAATCCACACTGATGTTCAGCGCCCTCAAGTACTCCACCATTATTGCAGAGGAAGAATTAGCCTCAGGTCGAATATCTATGAAAGCTCCATTAGATATCCTATCCTTTAAGCTCTCTAGGATTTGGTGATGATCAATTAGAATCTGTATCCTGTTAAAATCTTCCTCTTCCAGAATGCTGACATTTCCATTTGGCTGACAGTCCACAATGGCAATGAAGGGATGTCTTTTGATTTCATAGGATCCTCTGGAGACTTTTAAAAGATCAAGTCCTAGGAGGTTCACAAAAGCCCTGTTTTCGTGATGGGTTATTTCTCCCCCATACACGACTTTAACATTAAAACCTGCTGTTTGGGCGATTATTTTAAGAGCAAAGGCGCTTGCCATTGCATCGGGGTCAGGATTATCATGCATAACTATAAGGAGAGAGTCTCCCTTTTCTTTAAGCTCCATGAGCTTTTTATAGAGCAGGCTTGCATTTTTTCTTTCGGCAAAGGATTCTATCAGGGATATTATTGTCCTGGAAAGGGCAATTCTCGGTGAAAGGGCATGGTTAAACTTTGCTTCAAATTCAATTTCCTCTTCGATTTCCTTTTGGAGCGCTTCGGGAGAAATTTCATCAGGAATCACGGTGATAATTGGCACTTCCTTGTTGTTGGTTCTGATGACCTGCGTAGCTCTCTTTATAGT
>QMUB01000080.1 GCA_003663695.1 Thermococci archaeon
ATGGTTCCCGAGAAGGGGAGGGGATTACTTTATCTCCCTCTATCCAGAACTCTCCCTCTTCCGTTATCGCTCTCTTCCATATGGGAACCCTCTTCTTGACCTCGTCTATGTCCCACCTGCATGCATCGAAAGCTTCTCCACGGTGTTTTGCTGCCGCTATTATTAAAATCGTGTTCTCTCCTATCTCGAGTTCACCGTAGCGGTGCCATATGAGGATTTCTTCTATTGGAAATCTGTCCAGAGCTTCCTTTCTTATCCGCTTCATCTCTTCAAGCGCCATCTCATCGTAGGCTTCATATATGAGCTTTTTTACCTTTCTCCCGTGGCTCTCTTCCCTGACCTTCCCCAGAAAGAACACTAATCCTCCTGTTGCAGTTGAGGAAACCAGGCTAGCGGCTTCATCAAAATTGAAGTCCTCTGGTTTTTTGAAGAGCTTCACCAGCATTTTCCCACCTATCCCAATTAAGCTCCAACATTAAAAACCCTTGCGACACTATCAGAAACTTTTAATTATCTTTATGATATTCAAATTCGGGGAACACCATGATAGCACTTGTGTCCTTCCTCCTCGTAATACTCTCTTCGATATTGATAGTGAGAATTGGGGCGGTTGCCCTTGAAATGACGGGATTATCCAGGGATATTGCTTCATTTCAGGCTCATTCCGCTTTTTCCGGAACAGGCTTCACGACGTCGGAATCGGAGTATGTGATTTCGCATCCTGTAAGACGGAGAATAATAAGGACCCTTATGTTTTTGGGGAGCGCAGGGATAACCTCGGCAATAGCCACTCTGGTTCTCACGTTTGTAGGCAAAAGCGCCGAAGAGGCCCAATTAAGCCTTCTATTTCTTGCCATTGGATTGGTGTTCCTCTTCCTGTTTTCCAGATCCAAGCTGATAGAGAG
Source organism: Thermococci archaeon (assembly GCA_003663695.1). Taxonomy (GTDB): domain Archaea; phylum Methanobacteriota_B; class Thermococci; order Thermococcales; family Thermococcaceae; genus Palaeococcus. The sequence continues at coordinate 906 of QMUB01000080.1, forward strand.
AGCTATGAAGCGGCTCATAAAGAGGATGCTCTCCCGCTTCACATCCCTTAAAATCTACGACTATAATCAGCTGCTCGGTTTGAGCAAGGGATATTCTATAGCAGAGATAAGGGTGAGAAAGAAGAGCTGGTTGGCAAACAAGACGTTGAGGGAACTGCAGCTCAACAAAGAAGGGATTCTTGTTTTGGGAATATACAGGAAGGTAAATGGAAAAGAAGCGTTCTTAGGTGCTCCGAGCAGTGAGACCAAGATACTACCGGGAGATGTTCTCGTTTGTTATGGCCCCGAGGAGATTGTGTTTGCACTCTCAAGGAGGATTAAAGGTATAAGTGGTAAAGTTGAGCATGAGGAAGCTGTGGAAAAAGCCAGGGTTAGGAAAATGCAGGAGGAGATGGAGCTTGGAATAAAGGAGGGATATACATGAAGGTAGGCTTAATTGTTAACCCCATTGCAGGTATGGGGGGTAAGGTTGCGTTAAAAGGTACGGACGGAGTTGTTGAAGAAGCCATTAGGAGAGGAGCCAAACCCATAGCCCTCGATTTAGCAAAACTCTTTTTAAACGAGCTTTCACACTATGAGGAGAACGACTTTGAGTTTATAACTGGAGCGAGGGAGCTTGGCGAATATGCATTCGAGGGTTTTAACTTTAAATACGAGGTTTTGAGGCACAGGGATTTTGGTTATAAGGATGTTCTGGGATTTAAAATTCCGGATACTAGTAGCGATGACACGAAAATACTTGCAAAGCTCATGGTAAGGGAGGTGGACATAATACTCTTTGCAGGAGGCGATGGCACTGCCAGGGATGTATACTTAGCTATCGACAATAGGAAGCCTATTTTAGGCATTCCAACGGGTGTAAAGATGTTTTCGGGTGTTTTTGCAGCGTCTCCGGAAAATGCTGCCAAAATCCTTGTGGCATTCCTCAATGGGCAGGCACAAATTGTGGAACGGGAGATAATGGATCTCGATGAGGATGCTTTCAGGCATGATGAACTTAAGCCAAAACGCTATGGGAAAGCGCTGACACCCTATGTTGAGCTTCTGATTCAAGGTGCCAAGGAACCCTCTAAAACTGATGAAAGGGAAGATGTGGAGGCGATAATTGAAGCTCTCTATGAGGAGCTTGAGGATGGTGTGTATTTTTTGGGAGCGGGTTCAACCGTTAAGAGATTGAAGGATATGCTGGGTATAAGTGGAACACTTTTAGGTGTTGATATCGTGAAGGTAAAAGACGGGAAAGGAAAACTCTTGGTGAAGGATGCCCAGGAAAAGGATTTGCTCAGATTCATCGATAAGAACCCCAAAATCATTGTAACCGTCATAGGTGGTCTTAATTTTCTCTTTGGACGTGGCAACCAGCAGTTCTCGGCTGATGTGTTAAGGAGGATTCCAAAGGAGAACATAATAATAGTTGCCACACCATCGAAGGTTCAGAAGCCCATAAGGGTCTATACGGGTGATAGGGAAGTGGATGAGATGCTCAGAGGTTATATGAGAGTTAGAGTCTCGCCATGGGCTGAAAAAATGGTTAAAGTGATTTGAATGATAGCTGCAGCTCTTGCAGGAGGAGAATCAAAGCGTTTTGGAGGGGACAAACTCCTATATTCTCTGGGAGGGAAACCCATCATTTTATACACTATTGAGCGCCTCTTATCTTCGAGTACAATTGAAGAAGTGGTTATAGTTTGCGGGGAGGATAAGCGGGCAAGGTATGAAAGGCTTGGATTCAGGGTTATCGTAGATGAGCTTAAGGTAGGGCCCGCCGGAGGTGTTCTCACGGCACTGAAGGAGCTCGGAGATGTCTTCATAGCTGGGGGTGACATGCCCCTGATAAACCCGAAATTTGTGGACCTTGTTGTAAAGCGTTTTTATGAGGATAAATGCGTTGTATGTGTTCCCCAGTGGAGCAACGGTTACCTTGAACCTCTTCATGCAGCATATTCAAAGAGCTTTGCGAGGGTTCTTGAGAGACGGATCGGAAAAGGAGATTACTCATTAAATGGGGCTATCAGAGAGATCAATTTTTGTGGAATTGACGTGGAATTGCTCCCCGGAGAGTTCAGAGATGGCCTGTTCAACATAAATCGAAAAAGTGATTTAAAGAAGCTCCTTGGATAGTATAACTTCCCGCTCGATTTTTGTATATTCGAGATCCTTTAGGTTTTCCTCTTCCTCCTCGGGAATGATGGTTTTTGCATGCTTAAAGCCAAGTTCTCTGGCTCTATTTCCTAGTAGAATCAGAGCATCTCTTGTATTTCCTCCCCATGCATAGAGGGTGACAGTTTCCTTTTCGAAGAAGCTCTCCTCCAGTATGTAGAGGTTACCCTCCAGAGTGCCGCTCTCGAAGTGGACACGATCATCTATTCCGGCTATTCTATCCTTAAATGCCGTGAACCAGTGATGGTAGGAGCTCTGGAACTTTCCCAAAATCATCTCCTTTTCTTTAACCTCCTCCCACGAAAATTCTCTTTTAACGGGGGAAGTGCTTTCCTCCGGGAACTTTGAGAGGTCAAAAGAGGCAAAAATCCCCGAATAGAGGATTTTATCGATTCCAAGCTTGGAATAGAATCCCATGGCACTCTTTTCGGGTACCACTGTTAGAAGTTCACATCCTCTTTCTCTAGCTATTCTTTCTCCAAATTCAACAATTGCCCTCCCAATTCCCCTCTGCCTGAAATCCTTGTGAACTTCTAGAACGTCAAGGTGGGCTATTTTTCTCATTCTTCCATTAACTCGCTCCTTGCTTATCAGAATCTCCGCATTCCCAACGATCTTCCCATCAATTTCGGCAACGAGAGGAATTTGGTTCTCGAGGAGGAGACTGTTAAGATGCACGGCACAGCTTTCAACGCTCATCCAGGGACCGCCATGGCGGTATCTATCCCTTATGGAAAGTTTCGCGTATTCTGATTTAATTTTTCCCGTTTCTGCAAAGCGATACCACACTTCAATGCCGGAACAGTGAACCCCCGTAATTCCCGAAGCATCTTCCAGCCTTGCCACCCTGATTTTCATAGAAATCACCAGCAAAAGGAAAAATCAAAATTCAGCTTCTCCCAAAAGTTGCACCAGATCAAGCAGTCTTCTGTCCTTTATCTTTGCAAGTATTTCCTTGACATCTTCCCCTTCCATTTTGCCCTCCTTGAAGAGTGCAATCGCTTTTACACCATTGAAGAACTCTGAAAGCTCTTTAAACGCCCTTGCAAACATGTCCATGTTCTCGTATATTACATCGAACCTGTCCTCAAGCATGAGCTGCCATATAACATCGAGCAGGGCATCAAAAGCAACATCAAAGTATTCGCCGCTCTTGACCATTGCATAGAGGCATTCCTGAAGGGCAGCATCATAGTTCTCCTCATCTTCAAAGATTTCTTCATAAACCAAGTGAGCCTGTGCCAGTAGAACCGGTTTTTCCTGTATCTTTGGAAGGAGCTCAGCAACATCAGCTTTTGCCTCGCTCACCTCTCCATTCTCAAACTTCAGATATGCCAGATATATCAATGTGTGAAGGTATTCATCTTCATTTCCAAGACTTTCATATGCAGCTGCAGCCTTTTCCATAAGTTCCTTAGCTTTTTCATACTCTGTGAGCTCTTCATGGGCAAGTGCCATCTCATAGTAAACCTTTGCAATATTCTCCCTGTTTCCCCTTGCGGTCTCTTCCTCCAGGATCTCTCTAAAAAGTCCCAGCGCCTTCTCAACTTCGCCTATAAGTGCATACAAATCAGCCAGGTTGAACTTTGCCTCAAACGTGTCTTCATCAAGTGCCAGATTCTCAAATTCGCTTATTTTATCCACACCCAAAAACTCCTGATAGATATAAACGACCAGTTTGTAGAGCTCATAGTTTTTGCTCTCCCTAGCCAGCTTTTCTGCTTCCTCCAAAATCTCTTCGAGTTCTTCATCTTCGAGTTCATCTGCTGCATAATAGAGGAGTTCTGCAACCTTCTTAGAATCCTTCATTTCCAAAGCTTTCTTTATTTCCTCCATGTTCATCCCTCACTTTAATCTATGTCTTGAAGCTATTTAACTTTATGGAGGTGAGGATCCCAATTGCACTACTATGGGGTGGCTGCACTAATGGCACTTAACGTACTGATTAAAGAATTAAAGTATCAAAAAGTCTAATTATTTCGTCCGCTTATAAATAATAACAGCGCCTTTACGGAAGGAGCAACCTTTTTAAGTATCATGTCAGATTGTAAAATTGGCAATGTGGGTAGGTGAGAGCTATGAAAAAACTTGCTGTAATGATATTGGTACTGCTCTCCTTACCTGTGGTGCGCGCTTATGAGTTTACCTTCTCCCCCGACAACTACGGAATAATCGAGGAGCCCGCATTTTCTTGGGCCGACATGGGCAACACGACCTTTAAGTGGGATGGATATGAGCTCAACACGACCGGTTATCTCTACTGGGCAGGGATTCTCGTCTCGGCTCGGGGGAGATGTGCCTTTAGTGAAGAAATGGCAATTGTCGATGGCAGTGGAAGGAGGTTTTACACTGAATACGGCACATCGCCGACAAACGGAACCCTCTATCTGCCACTCTTTGAGGAAGATCTTTACCTATCTCATTATTATAACCTCAGCAGGGGCCCCTACACCTTTAACATCACATTGAAAGCTGAAAACTGTGAGGTCATGGTGAGAAAGTTTGTATTCGTTACATCTAGGGCTAATCCCAAAACCCTCCCCCTGAAGCTAGTCCCTCCCTATGGATATCCCAAAAAAGAGCAGGCAATCCGGTCATTTGAGTTTGCGAACAAGACATACTGGAGAGAGTTTGAGCTGAACTTCACATACATTTACCGGGGAGGAAGCGAGGATGTTGTAAACGGCTGGAAGAGTGAGCCCTGTCCCATACTAAGCATCTCCAATGGGAAGATCTGTCTGGCTGAGAGGTACTGTGAGTGCTATGAGGAAAATGCATCTCTTTCTCCCGGAATTTACCGGGTTGAGCTTGGATTCAAAGAGGGTAATCTGTCCGTGAGGATTCTTGAAAAAGGGATAGTGTTTGAAAAATCCGTCCATGTCAGGCATCCACTATATCTCACATCCCTCAGAGGGGTTGCCGGGAACGTGAGCTTCCGCGGTGTAGAAGGAAATGCCTCCGAGCTCTTTGAAACCCCCAAGGATCGACAGGGATACCTTATATTTGCCATCGCACTTGTTATTGCCCTCATGATTGCCATGAGGTGGAGGATATGAGGTGGAAAGCGGCAGTCTTGATACTCCTTTTTCTAGCTTCAGCTCTGCCTGCTTATTCCTTTCAGTTTTCAAAGGTAATCGATGGAAGGCTGGAGGGAAACAGGACGTTTAAAATCCATGTGGCAGTCCCTCCCGAGTACAGAATCATATGAGTCAGGCTGCTGTTTAATTCCAGTGTAAAGTGCAATGCATCGGCATTCTACAGGATGGTTCA
>QMUB01000081.1 GCA_003663695.1 Thermococci archaeon
AATCCGGGATACTTTTAGGATGGGAGAATGCTTTTGATAATGCCCATAAAAGAAACTAGAACTACACCCACGCCACGATTATCCTAACAGTACCAAATCCGGAAAATAAGGCACCGCAAAGTTGATAAAGCTATGTTTGGGATAGGGTTATGGTTGGCGTGGGCCGGTAGCTCAGCCTGGGATGAGCGCTGCCTTGGCAAGGCAGAGGCCCCGGGTTCAAATCCCGGCCGGTCCACCATTATTAGGGCGGGCCCGTGGTCTAGACTGGTTATGACGTCGCCTTGACACGGCGGAGGTCCGGGGTTCAAAGCCCCGCGGGCCCACCATTAAAAAATTTCTTCCAATCAATGGCTAGGGACTGTATATGGGAATTCTCTCTCCACATCTCGGGCATCTATTATCTTTAGTCAGATCCCATTTTATGACCCGAAAGCCAGCACGAATTATGAGTTTCTTCCCGCATTTCGGGCAATAAGTGCTTTCATGTTCTACAGACCCAATATTTCCAATGTAAACATAGTTGAGGTTGTATTCCCTTTGAGCAATCTCTTTGAGTTTTAGGAGCGTTTTTACAGGAGTTGATGGTTCATGCCAGTAGTTCGTTGGGTAATAGCGATTTATATGAAGGGGAACGTTATCGCCGAGTATTTTGGAGTGCATGTTAAATATCCATCGATAGCAGTTTTCAAAATCATTGGTATTCGTTACTACAAGGAAAACCATCTCAACATGTGCATTCAAGTCAAGAGCTCTTTTAGCATTCCTGAAGACTTTTCTATGCTCAATTGTTGAGAGAACCTTCATTTTGGGGCATCCTTTTACATCTATGCTGAATCCACTTGCTCCACTTTCAATCAGTTTTTCAATGGATCTTAAAGTGAAATAACCATTTGTAACAAGACATCCATATAAGTCTCTCTCTTTAGCGAGCTCAAAAACATCAAGAAGGTACGTATAGAGGGTAGCTGGCTCATTAAAGCTTGCACACAAACCTCTATCCCCTTTCATTATAGCCATATTTACAAGTTCCTCTGCTGAAACTGATGGAATGTCCTTCTTTGGCTTGGAGAAGCTTAAGTGGTGATTCTGACACCAGGGACAGTAGAAATTGCATCCAAACCCCGAAAAAGTTAGAGCCGTTGTATTTGGATAATAATGGAAGAAGGGCTTTATCTCTATAGGTCTGCTCTCAATAGCACTCAGTTTTCCATAACCTATATGGAAGAGCTTGTTATCAATGTTAGTATAATTTCCACATGTCCCCCTTTTCTGCTCATCAATGAAGCATCTCCTCTCACAGACGAGACATCTTATACCCCCATTTTCTCGTTTATACAAATCTTCAGCTTTCATACTTCCAGTCACTTTCTTAAGTTAGTTTGATTCTCCTTCCGCCCTTTTCTTAAGCTCTCTCAACCTCTCGATCTTGTACTCCTCGAGAATCTGTAGGAACTTTCTCCTCTGCTTCTCCTTTTCCTCTTCCTCCCATTCTGCGAGACGCTTTTCAACGGCTTCCTCAAACTCTTTTCTATCCACTATGGCGAACTCATCAACCCGCTTCACTTCAATCTCCCATTCATAAAGTACTGGGACTTTTCCTTTCTGCAGGACATTATAAACGAGATTTGGGAGTTCTTTAGAACTTACAATAGCTTTGATGCCCTTCTCAACGAGGTACTCCCCTATGCTCCTTCCAGCTCCCGCGGGGTTTATAACGTAAAGAACATCACCTCTCTTCAGCGGAGTGCTCTTTTCAAGATGCTCCAAGTCATCCCATGTGAGGTTTTCGAGAACCTTCAGCGGGAGTGCGCTCCCTCTTAGCTCCAGTATATGCATTCTCTTTGCCAGAATCAGATCCCTGCTGAGCTTCTCAATTATGCCTCTAGCCTCCCTAAGCTCCTTCTCAAGGTAGATTATCCTTTTCTCCCTGTTTTCTATTTCCTTACTCCTCATTATCCTCTCTCTTACCCTATCGTCATATTCTTCAATTCTCCTCTCAAGCCTCTCTATTACTTTTCTCTGCTCGTTTATCACTGCCCTCAATTCCTCATTTTCCCTCTCAAGCATCCGGATGTTCTCCTCAAGCTCTTTAATCTTCTCAACATAGGGAGAAACATCGATACTCTGCACAGCAGGTTTTTCTTCCTCAACGGGCTTCTTTTTGACCGTGGCTTTTGTTATGGCTTCTCCAAGGTTGTACCCCTGGAGAACCAGTGCTTTAATCTCGTTGCCCTTTCTCTCAAGCCCAAGACTCCTCAGTCTTGCATCTATGTGTTCGAGCTTTGGCTTTAGCCTCAGATATGCTTTATAAGCTGCAGCGAGAGCATCCCTCTGGTGATCATCCTCAACTTCAATTCCAAGGTTTCTAAGGAGCTCGGTTTTCTCCTCAACCCTCAAATCTTCTCTAGGAGTAAAGAGTATCGCCTTAAAAGAGCGTGATATTTTCTCAACCAAGCCTGGAGCAGGTGTTACATCCGTTGCAATTATTATGGGATGCCCCACCTCACTTATGAACCTGAATATGTCGCTTATTGCCATATTCCTTTCGCTATAAACAGCAACCACATTCCCCTCTAGATCCACAACTCCAATCCCCACGGTGATTCCCGGGTCCAGCCCAACTATAACATTCTTTCTCTCTACAATTGCCCTCTCCCCCCTAAGTGGCACAAATTCAAGGTTCTTCCTTTCAACAGGCTCAATTCTAACCTCAACATCCCCTCCATGCATCGGTTTTATCAAACCTGCGAGCTCTTCCCTTGAGGCGTAAATTCTGAACTCCCCTCTTGAAATTCCATAATCCCTCTCCTCAACTTCCAGATCAAAGGGAATGTTCGCCCTCCTCAATCCCTCCTCAATTTCCCTCACTTTATTTTGGATTAGATTGTGAACCCTTCTCCTGTAGCGATCCTGACTCCATCCTCCCTTTCCCTGACTCCTCCCCCTAACGACCTTAACCGTGACCTCATCCTCAAATGCCACGACCTCATGACCCACCCCTTTGGCAGCGAGGAGGGCACATGTTTTAGCTTCCTCATAGGGATCAAATTTATCTCCAAGTTTAATTCCATTTTCTCTAGCAAGATTCCATAGAGAAATTTGCTCTCCCGGCCTCCCCGTAACCTGAACGAGCTTTGTTCCCTGAGGAAGGGCCCTTATAAATCTCATGACTTCCCTATCACTCCCAAGCTCGTATATATTGTCCATAACGACAATGTGGGGCTTTTTTGCTTTGATGAAGCGCACTAGGCGATAGTATGTAAACTCACCCTTTTTTTCCAGCCTGCCGTTGAACCACGCAACCACTGCAAAGCGCTTTGGATTCCGACTGATTATATCAAGACCCAAAATGAGAATAGGCATCACCTTCACGCAAAACTTCTTCAATAAGGAGATCAAATCGAAAATTTAAAAACTTGTCCCTCCCCATTTTTAAACATTTTCAAGTGTATAGCCAGAAAAATTGTGGAAAAAATAAACAAATTTTTGTCTAAATTTCTTCCCTCTCCCGCAAAGTTTATAAAGGGCATTCATCAAATTTTGGTAAGGGAAATAGTGAACGCATTCTATAACGAAAAGGAATTTGATGTCATAATTGTCGGAGCGGGCCCTGCTGGGCTTTTTGCCGCTTATGAACTCGTTGAAAAAAGCAATTTTAGGGTTTTGATTATTGACGAAGGCGCGGATATAGACCAGAGAGTGTGCCCCATGGACGAGCTTGGGTACTGCGTGGGGTGCAAGCCATGCCACATAATGAGTGGTGTAGGTGGAGCTGGCGGTTTAAGCGATGGTACTGTGAACCTGAGGCCTGATATTGGAGGAGATTTAACCCAACTGACTCACGATGAGAACTACTCTTGGCAGCTGATATGGGAAGTAGACCGGATTTTCCTAAAACACAAATCTCCCGAGAGAATTTTTAAGGGGAATGAGGAGCAGATAAAACGTTGGGAAAGAAGGGCGGCTCAGGCAGGCGTCAAATTCATTCCAATAATTCAAAGGCACATAGGAAGCGACCACACCAAGGATGTTATAAAGAGCATAAAAGAGCATCTGGTTGAGAAAGGGGTTAAATTCCTTCTATGGACGCATGTGAGTGAGTTCAAGCAGGGAGAAGTTGTTGCGTCCAGAGGAAAGGACACGTTCAGGATAAAAACGCGCTATATAATAGTGGCTCCCGGAAGAGGGGGGGCGGGATGGTTCCACGATGTGGCTCAAAGAATTGGATTAAAGGCAAGGCATGGCCCTATAGACGTTGGCGTCCGCGTAGAGGTCCCCGCAATAGTTATGGAGGAAATAACGAACATAAACCACGACCCCAAGTTTCACATATACACGGACACCTATGATGACTTCGTGAGAACCTTCTGTACGAATCCAAACGGTTTTGTAGTGGAGGAGAAGTATAACAGCTATGTTGGAGTTAATGGACACTCAATGCGCGATAAGAAGAGCAACAATACAAACTTCGCCTTCCTTAGTAGAATTGAACTAACAGAACCTGTAGAAGACACTACAGCCTACGGAAAAAGCATAGCTCAACTTGCAACGACCATAGGTGGGGGAAAACCCATCATCCAGAGACTCGGTGATTTGAGGAGGGGAAGGAGAAGCACATGGAGCAGGATAAGGAAGAGCGATGTGGAGCCCACGCTGAAGCATGTCACACCCGGAGACATTGCGATGGCACTTCCCCATAGGATAGTGACGAACATCATAGAAGGTCTGGAAAGGCTCGATAGAGTAATTCCCGGTGTTGCAAGTGATCACACCCTACTGTATGCTCCCGAAATTAAATACTACGCCATGAGAGCGGAGGTAAACCACGATTTGGAGACGAGCATAGAGAACATATTTGCAGCCGGCGATGGTGCGGGGCTTTCGAGGGATATCACGAATGCAGCTGCAACGGGAATTCTAGCTGCCAGGGGCATATTAAAGAAAGAAGGGCTCTATTCAGAAAAAGAATTCAAGAAACCGGGAAACTGGAAAAAAGAAATTGAAAAACTCGGATGAGGGAAAGAGTTTTATTTTATTTATTCCCATAATTATTTCGGTGTGACCATGAAGAAGTTCATCTTCATGCTTCTTATTGTAATACTCTCCTCCATGATGCTGAGTGTTGATGCCACCCCTAACCTCCATTTTTCGAAATATGATCCCTCATACACCATAAAAGCCGGAAATTCCACCCCTTCCCAAGCATGGGCACTGTACCTTGATGAAGAGCTAAGAGAAAGCGGAAAAAACATTGGAAAGGACATATTGATTGGAAACTTTTATGACAACTCTAAAATCAGGGAAATATGGGGAAAAACGAACCTTCCTCCAGAGAGCTCAAAAGGATTCAATATTCTTCAGATAAATGGGTACACGGTTATAACGGGGAACGAGAGCACACTACCCGAGCTGACCCGGCTCTTTGATGGAGAATACAATCTAAACAGCCCGACGTTCTTCATGTTTCTAACCATCTCCATCTTTACATTCCTCTTCTTCCTTTACCTCCTAAGAAAAGCCCCCTATGCCCGCTCTCTTTATTTCCTCTCCGTTTTAACGCTCACACTCTGGGTAATTAACGGCCACTCCGAATTTGGATTCGAGGATGGATTTTTCAAAGGAATCTTCTACGAAGCATTAAAACTCAACTTCAATACGTTTTCCAGGGAGCCCTTGAGCTATCCAATCTTCATCTGGGGAAAGGCATTTGGATTCACCCTCTTCTCAATGCATCTCCTCCACTTCTATCTGCTCTTCTTGATAATTTCCCTCATGTTTTATCTGGCACCGAAACATTCCAGAGAGCTTGGGTTCCTGATATTTGGCTTAACTTTTGCCCTGCCCATCTTCAGGACACACATGAAAATACTGAGTGGGGATGTATTTATCCTCCTTCTCTTCGAGCTCCTTCTGGTAATAGGCACAAACTTCTCCTTTGCCCCGAACAAAGCGCTCGCCCTCTTCGAAGTTGGGACATTTGGAGCTCTGACCTCCATATCCATACTCCTGATGCCCGCTTCGTTCATAATCCCCGTTTCGTTTATAACCGTCTATCCCAAGAGGTTCAAGAGGAACTACATCTACCTGCTCTCCGTTCTAATTCTCTATGCCTTTTTGAGTGCCTTTTTCAAAGTGGATATAAGAGGTTATTTCATAAGCAGAACCGATTTCGTGGCATTGAAAAACGTTGCAAGGGAAAGTATTGTCCAGTTTGCCCTCTTTGCATACTCATGCATGGAGCTAAAGAAAAAAAGGATAATAAGGCAGACATGGTTCGTTGGAGTAGCTTCCCTTCTCTACATGACAACC
>QMUB01000082.1 GCA_003663695.1 Thermococci archaeon
AGGTGTGTTAAATGTGGGATATGTATGGAACGCTGTCCATATGAGTGTATAAAGTTTATTGATGGCAGGTATGTCGTGAATGAGCTGACCTGTGAAGGATGTAATGTATGCAGGTTAGTCTGTCCCGTAGAGGATACTATAACGCTTGAAGAAGTCCGCTCGGGAATCGTGAGAAAGACTACAACGAAGTATGGTTTCCCATTGATATCTGCCCAGCTCGATGTTGGAAGGCCAAACTCGGGAAAGCTCGTAACCGAGGAGAAAAACTGGGCTAAAAAGATTATGGGGGAGGAGGGCATCAAGCATATGATTGTAGATTCTGCGGCCGGAATTGGGTGTCAGGTAATAGCAAGCATTGGAGGTGCTGATGTTGCCTTATTGGTTGCGGAGCCAACTCCCGCTTCTCTGAGTGATGTAAAGAGGGTGTATAGGGTGGTGCAGCATTTTAGAGAGCCGGCTTATTTGATAATCAACAAAGCGGATTTCAATCCTGGCTTTAAAGGTATCCATGCATTTGCAGAAGAGGAGGGGATCCCAATACTTGGGGAAATACCATATGACAGAGCAATTCCAAACTCCATGATGCAAATGAAACCTGTAGTTGAAGCCTTTCCAGATTCGAAGGCAAGCAAAGCTCTAAAAGAAATTGCAAAGGCTGTTGAGGAGGAGATTTTAAGATGACTTTTCTATTTCTCTCGCTTACCAATTTTTAAATAGCATAATCGTGATTATATAACCATGGTTATCCAGGGCTCAAATAATTTAGCGAGCAGAAAAATAAGGAGCATCATGCTATTTTATTTGCTTGCCTATCTAATTGTCTACAGTTCAACGTTTGTTATAAGCTCCAATTCACACGTTCTTTTATATCTCACAACAACGATTGGAACTGTATTAGCAGGGATGTTTTTAGCCGCTCTTCTCATATTAAAGCTAAATAACAAAAAATTAACTCCCTCAATTTTTGGAATTAGGGGAGAGGGGATAAAAGAAAGCTTTCTGTTAGCTGCAGCCCTTTCAACGCCCATTTCGCTTCTCTGGCTCATAGGCATGAAAATTTTGGGTATTGATACATTGTTGGTTGCTGCCAAACCCTCTTGGGCGAATTTTCCAATTTCGTTAGGAATTTTAATCTTTGCAGTTCTATTTTGGGTTTTAGTTGGCATCGTTGCTTTTGCCCTCTGGCAGGCTTTTCCCTATGAGCTCATGCATGGCATTTCTCCTAAATTTGCAATATTTTTGATAGCGATTTTATGGTCCGGGCTATATAATACGCCCCTACTGACTGGAAAGCTTGATCCCGCTGACATTCTCTTCTTTGGCTTCCTGTTCACATGGGTTTATCACAAAACAAGAAACAGCGTGGGGATTGTGATAGCGTATCTTTTGAATGAAAACCCCCTGTGGTGGGTAATAGCGGCAATATTTGGAGCAAATATTAGAACAGCCTTCGTGATTTTTCTTATTTTTAGAACGTTGGTATGTTTAGTTTCGGCTGTGCTATTAGTGAGAAGAAACTATTTATAAAACGTTTTCAAACTCTTTTTCGAGATGGCAAAATGTGAGCTATGTGGTTATGAGTCTGAAGAAATTAGCGAGTCAATTGGAGTATGTGTTAACTGCCTTAGGAGAAACCCTCAAAAAGCTTTAGAAAAAGTTATGAAGTCTCATTTCAAATGGCGCGAGCTGATAAACCTACCTTCTCTTCCTCCTCAAGAGGGAGAACTTTCCTGCAAAATCTGCGTTAATGAGTGCAAAATTCCAAGAGATAGCTCCGGCTACTGTGGTATAATATGGAACAAAGGGGGAAGGCTAACAACGATAACTGGAAGCTTTAACAAGGCTTACCTGCATTGGTATCTCGATCCTCATCCAACCAACTGCGTTGCTGAGCCTGTTTGCCCAGAGAGAAAACATCATGGCTTTTACAATTTGGCTGTTTTCTTTGCAGGCTGTAACTTAGATTGCCTTTTTTGCCAGAACGTTCAGCACAAATACATGATAAAGGATGGAAAAGTAGATCTCCAAGAAGGCATTGTTTTAAGTTTTAGTGAGCTTTCAAATGTGGCGATGAGGAGTAAAGTTTCCTGCATCTGCTATTTTGGAGGAGATCCAACGCCGCACAGCATCTATGCACTTAAAGTTTCGAGAGAAGTGCTAAAGCGTTCAAAAGAAGGCAATGTAACTAAAAGAATTTGCTGGGAAACAAACGGCTTGGAGAATCCAAAGATAATGAAGGAGATGGCAAAGCTTAGCCTTGAAAGTGGGGGAATTGTTAAGATTGACTGGAAGGCTTACACACCAAGCATTTACCAAGCTTTAACGGGCATAAACGGAGAAAAAGCTCTAAAGAGAGTTAAAGAGAATGTTAAACTTGTCTTAGAAATGGGTAAGGAAAGAGAACTTCCGCTTTTAGTCGTTAGCACTTTGATTGTTCCGCACTACATTGATGAATTTGAAGTGTACAATATAGCTAAATACATAGCTGAGCTAAATCCAGAGACGCCTTATGTTCTGCTGGCTTTTGCTCCACAGCATTTAATGCACGATGTTCCAACCACAAGCAGAAAGCAGATGGAAAGTGTTTACAAAGCCGCTTTAGATGCTGGATTGGGGAGAGTTTACATTGGAAATATCTGGCTACTCAGATAATTCCTCTCCTTTTGGAACTTCGTTTCCCTGAGCTAAAATTATCAGCTCCCTTCCTTCAACAAGCATTTGAGCGACTTTCTTCCTTGCTGAGCTTAAAGCTCTCCAAATTGTTCCTCTCGAAACACCCATTCTTTTTCCAGCCTCTTCTTGTGTTAAGCCCTCATAATCCACCAATCTTAAAGCCTCGAACTCCTCATAGGTCATAAAAATCGGTGGTTTTGGCTGTCCAACAGGGGGGAGGGCGGGATAAAAGTGTCTAACTTCGGGTATGAACCCTATGATCCTCATCTTCCTTCTTCGACCTCTTCCCCATCCTCTTCCCTGTCCCCAAGGCATTTTAACACCTATTTTTCATTTGGTGAAATTCATTTATAGGAGTTTCCCCCAATAAACATGGTGGTTGCATGAAGAGAGAAGGTTCTGAGTTCGTGTGTCCTTTTTGTGGATACAGGGCAAAGAGTCTGGAAGAATTGAAGAGGCACATACTTGAGAAGCATACCCTTAACAGAGAGGATATTAGAGGGATTACCTTCAGACGCATCTGACCAGAAAAGATTAATAACCTCCGGGGAGAGCTTTTAAAATGGTGAGGGAGATGAGATTTAAAGTTGTCGATAGAAAGATAGGGTGGCACAAGGACTTTGATAGCTCACACTTTTTGGTTCTCCCTTATGAGAGCAAATGTTTGAGAATCCATGGACACACATACAATGTGGATGTGGAGATATGGGGTGAACTTAACGAGAACGGCATGATTTTTGATTTCAACCATCTGAGCAATCTTGTAAAGCACCTCGATCACAGAATCCTTGTGAGTGAGAAGTGGGTAGAAAAGAAACACGATGGAGTAATTGTAATTGAGAGAAATGAAAAATACATAAAGCTTCCCGAAAGTGAGGTGGTGGTTCTAGATAAACCAAATGTTACTGCGGAGTACATAGCGGAGTGGTTTGCCGAGAAGGTAGCGGAGAAAGCGGGAAAAAATGTGAAGCGCATAAGGGTTAAGGTGTGGGAGGACCCGAGAAGCTATGCCGAGATAACTCTTGAGAGATAACATACTTAACGTTTCTATTTCCGCCGAAACCAATAAATATCTGGGCATTTAATTTTTAATCATATCGAAGTTGCAGCGTTCGTATAGTACGTTCAGGCTTTCTCCGGCTCTTTCTACCAGTCTGGTGAAGTATTCCTCTCCAAATGTTTCTTGAGCTTCAAGTGCGAGCCTGTATGCCATTTTAAGATACGCTTCTCCAGTTGTGCAGTCCTCTTTTTGGGAAATCTTTTCTGCAATTTCAACGATATAACCAACGAAGGAGTGAAGAAGCCGTTTATAATCCCTCTCAAAGCCATGTTCGTTGAGCCATCCTTTGAGGATTATGAAAACCCTGAAAGCCGGTATCTCAGCACTCTCATCCTCAAAGCGGCGGTAGCGTATCAGGAGATATTGGAACACGGAAATTAAAAATCTTCCGACTATTGATTTATCTCCACCTTTTTCCTCCACAAATTCCACGAATTCACTTAAACCACTTTTTCCGCTCTCATTGAATGCTCTCAGGAGCTCGATGTATGGTGTATGGTAGGCGGAGAAATTCACCCCTTCAAGCTCCGGAATTTCCGGCAGCACATTGGTTATTAATTCCTTCATCTTCTCACCTAAAGGGTTAAATTCTCTACAGTCTTATTAAATTTGAGGTGGGATTATGAGATTTTCAAAGGGCAGAGTTTTTCTTCTCAGAGCCCCTGAAGGCGAAAATCTGGTGAACTTTGTTAATGAGCTTGCTAAGAAAAAGAATATCATTGTAGGAAGTGTGAGTGCTATCGGAAGTTTGAGAAACCCAAAAATTGGTTATTTTGAGGAGAAAAAAGGGCAATACAAGGTCATTGAGCTCAAAGGAACATATGAACTTGTTTCTCTTATGGGAAATATAAGCATTAAAGATGGGGAGCCATTCGCCCATATACATGTGGCACTCGGCGATTCGGAGGGCAGGCTCTGGGGAGGTCACCTCATCGAGGGGGAGGTTTTTGTCGCTGAAGTCTTTGTCCAGGAGCTCCTTGGGGAGATTCTTGAGCGGAAGCCCCAAGAGAACGGCTTGAGCCTCTGGGATGAGGAGCCCCTCTAAGCTTTAAGTTTTAAGTTTTTTCCTTTTGAATCTTGACATAAAGCATGTAGTGCCACCCTACTATTATGAAGATGCCTATAAATTCGGGGATTGCCACACCTCTAAATCTTCTCATTGCCAAGAACGCAAGGAGCCATCCTATAATGAAGAGCAAAGTCGTGAAGGATCCGAAGGGCTTGTCTCCCTCTATGTAGAATCCAATTCCTGCTATTAGCATCCCAACGCTGCAGCTTACAAAGAATCCCACACTAACGTGATAATGAGGGCCCGTCCCCTCGGGAAAAATTCCTATGAGCCCCAGAAAGGCTAGTCCCATGATGAAAATTCCTATACCGAGCTTTCCGATGTTATTCATCCCTTCAAATAGGGCTGTTGCATAGTAAATCCCCAGAAGTGCCGCTATAATCAGAGATATGTTCATAATCCAGTTATAAGGCAAACTGACCCTTCCAAGATCGCTTATGGCATTATCGGTTATGCTCCACCAGGAGCGGTTTATGATGATTGCAACGAAAACTCCCCCTAACCCAATAAGGGGTGTACAAATACCAGCCAATCGCTGGCTTCTTCTCAATAGCATCACCCTTCCCTCATTATCTAACCTTAACGCATTGGGTGCTCACTTCTCATAAAATATCCGGTACATGGAGACATATTTCTCCTTTTCCAGCAGAAATTCATCGTCTTCTGGATAATACTTTGCGAGTTCGGGCATGCAAACTTTTTAATTGATTCCATTGAGTCCCAGATGGTTATGAGAAGGAAGTGGGCCACTTTGTTCTCATCTTTTCGCGTGAAATATAGTTTTAGCAAACCATCAACGGAGCTATAATCCGGAACTGCCCTTTCAATCAGGAACCTCTCATACTCATCTGCTTTCTCGATAGGAACTCTCCCGTGCCACAACCTCATAATTGCCAAAATGCCACCTCCTCTTTTAGTTTAAACATTCATAATATATGAACATTGTGCATTCAAATAATGGGATTGATAAATTGGGGTTCTGATGATTTTATCATCCAATCATGCTTTCAATGCCCATTTAGCACTTTTCCAAAAGCTGATTATCCCTATACCGCTTCCCACAAGCCAAAGAACGGCGAGTATTATGAGCTTAAGCTCATGAAATTGCACTTTAAGGATTGAGAACAGCACTGCTGAGATCGTGAAAATGAGAGAGAAGATAAACAGTCGATAAAAATCAAGCTCATACTCAACTCTTTCTATATCCTCTCTCTTTGACCTCTTCAGTGCTCTGCAGATTAAATAGAATGTCAAAGCATAGAGTAACCAGATAACAGCCTGAGGCCCTATTCCCGGTATCGTCGCTCGATTTGTCCCAAAGCCCAGAACCACGTAGTATAACAACAACATGGGAATTAAAAACCTAAGCTCCCTCTTTGTAGGGAGGAGTCCTTCCATATCATCGTCTCTATCGAATTTTTGCCCCCAAATGCAGATTAAAAGGAGAATAACTCCAAGCGTACTCACTG
>QMUB01000083.1 GCA_003663695.1 Thermococci archaeon
AGAGTGGGAGCAGTTTATGGCTATGCAATTTTAAAAGAGGTTAGAGGTGGGCTTGTATCACAATTTGAGCACACAATAATAGTGGAAAAAGATGGTGTGACGGTAATAACGTAGTCAGCAGTTGTAGCAGTACCTAGCAGTTGTAGCAGAGCATGGCAGCCCTCTTTAGAAGGATTACCCTGTATCCCTTTCCATTTATTATGCGGTAGCTTGAGATTTTGTTCAAGTGGTTTATCCTCCTTCTATCCAGTGCTACAAAGTTCAGCTCCCTCAAAACTTGTACAAAATCTTCCCATCTTATGTTGAGCCATTCTTTAAGCTCATCGTAGAGCTCTCTCTCCACCACGAGGTACTTTTTTCCATTGATCAAATACCTTATTTTATGCTTTGGAATTTCCTTTCTCAAGCGCCATCTTGCCTGCAGGGGCGCCTGAACCTCCAGGATGGCTTTTTCCATGTTCTTTCCCTCCGTGAGCATTTTTAAGACTATCTCAAGTATCATATTTATCCTATCGGGGACACCTACCACATCACCCCTGAGCGCTATTTTTCTTCTCCTGACCTTAATACCTCCCTCCTCCAGAGCCCGCGCTATCTGTGATGTGGTTCCCCTCTTATTGCCACCCATGTCGACAATTCCGCCCAGTATTAGGGCTTTAAAACCAAAGTCCTCCTCACTCAGTTCCTTCTCTCCGTTGGGATCGAGAATTAGAGCCTCATCTATCCCTTTCTCCTTCAAAAATTCCACCGTGCTACCCTCAAAGAGCATGGCTTTTTCAGCGGGCATGCCCTTAAGAATTGATTTAAATTCCTGATTTGCCCATGTTATGGCGTATATATCGCCTATAAGATAATCCCTTAGGGTTCCATAGCATCTCGACACCTGAAAGGCAACTTTCTTCTTCTCCCTGGGCGTATGTTTCTCCCAGTGCATTAAATCTATTATGATATAGGGATACCCCTGCTTTTCAACCTCCCCTCTAAATTCGCCGGGTGTTAGAACAGCTTCAAATCTATCCTCGAGGCTGAGGGGTATGAACGCAAATTTTGAAGGTAGGGTTCTTCTTCCACTTAAGTCCCACGAAAGTGCTGCACCATCCGGGAGCTTCCCTATAAATCCCTTTCCCTCGTAGAGGGCTATGGCGATATCTTGAATAACATCCCCACTCCTGCGTTTTGGAATCCTCTTTGAGAGCGTCCCTATTGACTGGACTCCCCTCTCTTCAAGAACTTCCCTGAGCAGGTCGGCAAGCTTCCTCATGGGCATCACGTTTTGAGGAGACAAAGCCTTTTTAAGGGTTGTGTTTTAAGCGGGGGAGCTGTGCCATAATGAAGCTGAAGGTTATTAGGATCGGGAGATAGGAAAAAACAGCACCATAACCTCCACCAACTTGAGCCACATAACCGAGGGCTAGGGGCCCCGAGAGGTAGCCCAAATCAAAGAACATGGTGTATATTCCTGCTCCAAAGCTCCTGATCCTCTTGGGTAGATCAGCTAGGGCGAGCATTTGAAGGGCGGGCACTGTTAAACCGAACCCCATGCCCAGAGGAATAGCACTCCAATATGACATAGGTGGGTTCTGAGCCTTTAAGAGCATTAAATATGCCAGTAAAAGCAGGGAAAGACCCACCGTAGCCACGGGGATGGGTCCCCTCCTATCTGCTTCTCTTCCACCGAATACTCTCGTTAGAATGCTGAAGCCCCCCATTATGCTCGCATAAACCCCAAAGACGCTGGTTCCAAAGCCGAGAACTTTGTAAAGCGCGGGCAGGAAAGTATACATGGCGCTGTAGGCGAATGCCATGAAAAAGAGGGAGAGGGAGGCGGAGATAAATATTAAATCAACCAAAGCCCTGTAGGATGCTTTTTCCTCATGTTTCTCACTAATCATGCCCCTATCCTTTTTATACGGGATTAGAACTAGGGAGAATGCCACGGACGATAGCAAAACCGTTAGAATAAAGGCACTTTGGAAGCCAAGATAATCCGCAACAAAGCCTCCAAGAGCGGGCCCTATAAGCTGGCTTATCGAGAACATGGTGCCCCTCCATCCCAATGTCTCCCCAACTCTTCCAGGGGGTGCTAGGTCAATTGCAGAGGAGAGTGAAGCGGGATAGAAGAAAGCGGATGCCATTCCATGTATTGCTCTCCCTATAGTAAACAGCAGCAGATTGTGAAACATTATGGAGGATATGTAAAGTATCCCGGCCAAAGCCCCAAGGAGAGCGCCGAGCATCATCATCTCGAATTTCCTGCCCTTATCCCCCATGAATCCTCCCAATGGCTTTAGAAGGAGCGATACAATGGAGGATATGGATGCTATTGTGCCCACAATGAGTGGAGTGGCGCCGAAAATTATTGCGAGTGGAGATATAAGAGGAGCAACTAATATGAACGCAAGGAAGAAGAAAAACGTTGAGAGATGCAAAAACCAGATGTCCCTGTTATCCATTCTCTCAAACTCCGATATAAGGCTCTTTCATCTCCTCATTTAAATATGCGACGCTCATGTGCTTTGTGTTCTTCGCAAAGCCGATGTTGCCTCTGGCGTCTATCATTATAACTCCCGCATTGTCAGAGCCGAAGTGTTCTGTTGCAATGCTTATGGCAGCTTCACTTGCTTTTTGAGCGGTCAGTCCAAAGCGAACGAAGTCCACGGCGCTTTTAGCAAGGACGAGCTTTATCATAACCTCTCCAAGCCCGGTGCATGAGGCACCAGCAAACTCGTTTGCATAGGTTCCTCCTCCAATTATGGGCGTATCCCCTATGCGTCCGAACATCTTCAAAAACACTCCTCCCGTCGAAGTTCCTGCAACTACTTCCCCACCGTCAAAGGCAACAGCTCCAACCGTGCTCCTCAAAACTTCGGGGTACTCTCTAATCAGCTCGCTTATCTTCTTCCAGTGAGGGATTTGCCCGTCGTTTAGAAGCTTTTCCCTAAGCTTCTTCCACTGATCTATCCTTTCCTCAGTTGTTGGGTTGTAATCGTTAAAACCCATTAAACGGGCAAATTTAACGGCACCTTCTCCTCCTAAGAGAACATGGTCGGTCTTTTCCATAACCTTTCTAGCAACGCTTATTGGATTCTTAACACCCCATATTCCAGCAACAGCTCCAGCTTCGAGGTTTGAACGCATTATTGCAGCATCCATCTCCACCTTGCCATCGACTGTTAAAACACTTCCCGTTCCCGCATTAAAAAGAGGATTATCCTCCAGAGCTTTCACGGCTTCTTCAACCGCATCCAAAGCCGAGCCCCTCTTAAGCTCCCTCCATCCTGCGAGAACAGCTTCTCCAACACCTTTTTTAATCTTCGGGATTCTGCTCTCATCTCTTATAGTTCCTGCCCCACCATGGACTATTATCGCAACCATGAAAATCACCGTTATTTGATAAACTCAAAAGGTTAAAAATATTATGGAAACGGGGAGACTCAAATCTGCTCCGTTATTCTGAGCGAAGAATCCTTAGGTTATCATAAATTCAAACAGGCAAACAATTTCTTTGAAATTTAACAAAAACCACAGGGCAAATGTTAAATACAACAATACCCAATTTGTAAGCGTAAAATAGGGGGTGTCAAATATGGACAGATTAAGTTTGGGATACCTTTCTTTGATAGTTGCTGCATATATGATAGGACTATCAAACCTGTGGAAGTTTCCGGCACTCCTCTTGAAGTATGGTTTGGGAGGGCTTTTATTTTACATCGTGATTGTGATTACAATGATACCCCTTATAGCAGTGGCGATGGAAAGCACCAAGCATAAGAGACACGAACTTCTGGAGTACTACTATGAGGAATATGGAAAGCCAGGTTTGGGGCTGACCTTCTTTGTTTTTGATGTGGTGTTGCTCTCCTATTATGCCCTGGTTGGGGGCTGGCCCCTTACCGCGCTTGCCATTAAGGACGTTACATCGAGCTTCAGCGGAAACGTGCTCACGTTGGTAATTGTTTTTGTCGTGCTTCTCTTGGTTCTAATGCATGGAAAAGAGAGAACATTTGATATAATGGTAATTTCAGTAGCTCTAGCTTTCATATCTTTTTTAACCGCCATATTCCTGCTTTACATTAAGATCGGACAGTACAACACAGGCGACATGTTCTTAAAATGGCTGGGGGAGGCATTTGCATGGAAGGGCATAAGCGCTTCGATGATTAGGGATATGTCCCAGCAGGCTGCATATTCCTTGAGCCTTGGTATGGGTTTCTATCTGGTTCTCGGAGAGTTTCTGCCCAATAGAATAAGCTCAATAAAGCTAGCCACCATCGGAGCGCTCTTGGATACTGCCGCATCCATTTTGGGAACAATCCTAATCTCCATGGTTCTGGCATTCTCTCCAGATGTTCCCATCCATGGCACGGCGCTCGTCTTTAAGGGACTCCCACAGGTCTTAAAAGCTGTCAATGCATCGCCCGTTTTGTATCTGCTCTACTTTACGCTCTTCCTCATTGCGCTGTCGAGCATGATCCCCCTTGGAGAAACCATAATAAGAGTGTTTGAAGAGCTTTCCAGAAGACCCAGGCAAACTGCCGCGCCCATAATTCTGGCTTCCACATTTGTATTGGGAATTGCATCCGTTGCAGTGATGATTTATGGGGGAGTGGACACAATAGGCATCCTCGATGGCGCCGTGACAACGTTCGTTTTATTCGGTGGCATAATCGCGGCGTGGGCAGTCATAACGGGGAAAGAATATATACCCTCTTCACTCCGCAGGGCTTCATACATCGGGGTTCTCATAGTCGGAACTCTCGGCATCTATGCTCTAATACAGCTGATACTGGGCAAAAACTTTGCTTCCTTGGTGCTGCTCTTAATGCTGCTCGGGGTGGCATTGGGCTTTAATGGATACCTCAAGGGGCTCCTCTCGGAGTGATTCTTTAATTTTTTAATTTTAAGCTTAAAACTTTAAGCTTTGCTCTCTTCATTCCACTGGTTAACCCATTGCCATGTTTATTATTGTCTCTCCTATGTTCTCAAGGTACTCGAGGATTCTGCGGTAGCTGTCCATGGCTATCGACTTTTTGTAATCGATTCTTTTTATGCGCTCCTTCAAGTCGTACATTATATCATCGATTTTCTTGAGGTCTCTGATCTTTATCTGCTTTATTATCTCGGAAAAGGCTCCCTTTAGGTACTCAACCTCTATATCTCCATCAAAGTTTTGGGATATCTTGTATATGTGGTCCCCAATTCTCTCTATATTGCGCACTATGAAAAGCATTCCCAGAAGGTCAAAGCTCTTTTTCACGGGCATTGTCTCCTTTGTTGGTCTATGGGAAAGGAGTTTGTTTACAGCTCTGAGAGCCAGGAAATAAAATCTGTCAAGCTCATTCTCAAGATCATGGATGTCCCTTGAAACTGCTTTATCCTCGAGCTGCTTCATAAGCTCTAGATCCTCGAGCATTGAGAGCACTATGGATTTTAGTCTCCCAAGTATCTCATCTATGTTTACCTCATCATCAGCAAGGAGGCTTTTTGCCACGATCCTATTTGGTTCATCGGCAATAATTTCCATTCCCGGAAGGAGCTGCACTGTCTTTCTGATTTTTATTTTGTACTGGGGAAGCTCATCCAGCAGCTGGATATCAAAAATATCATAGCCTTGAATATAGGCGGAGATAACGAGTCTAACGGCCATGTCCGGAGAGTATGTGCTCGATATCTCGAGTTTCTTGGTTTCACTCACATCCTTGGGTTCCTTAGGGAGCACTGTTATTGAACCATCGGGATTCATCACAAGAGGGATAACATCTCCCTGCTTCAGCTTGTTCTCTTGAATCCACCTCTTGGGCAGGGAAATTATATAGGAGCTCCTTCCAGTAAATTGTATCTTTCTAAACTCCATAGATCTCACCTGAGGTATATGCTCGGATAGAGCTTGTATGTGGTGATATATAAACATTTGGATAGAAGTGAGGTAATAGAGGGGAATATCAAAGCTTGGCGAGTTCAATTCCCCTCTCCAGGGCCCTGAAATTGGTTTCCCACAGTTTTTCTTTGAGTATTTCTCTAATTCCCTCTTTAAGGCTCTCCTTCTTTAGAGGAATGAGACCCTTTCCGTAGGCATAGCCGAGCATGAGAACCCCAAGAGTTCGGGAATTAATTTTATCTGCCTCATCCTGGAAGTTTCTGACATCTATAGGACATATCCTCGAGATTGCTGCCCTAACTTCGTCTATAGAGGGATAACG
>QMUB01000084.1 GCA_003663695.1 Thermococci archaeon
CCCTCTCCGTAAAGGAGGTCTCCAAGAGGCGGATATATGCTGTGGGTCTTGCATTTGTGGCAGCCATATACATTTCATATTATGTGCTCGGCGTTGGACTGGTTGTCTTCTCCACGAGCATACCAACATGGGTTGCGGGGATTTTGGCAATAATCTTCGGACTCTATACCTTGGTAACAGGTTATATGGAACGTTCCAGAATAGCCGGAAAGAAAGAAGCAAGGAGAAAGATTTTCAGCAAAGACGCCACAATAATAGGTGCATTTACTCTTGGGATAATAGTCTCCTTCACCCTTCTCCCCTGCTCTGCAGGAAGCTATTTAATATATGCAATACTGATTTCAAAAGTGGGGGGTCTCGTTTATGTTCTTCTGGCACTGTACAATCTGCTCTTCATTTTGCCACTCATAATAATCCTGTTCGTGATGGGGAGTATAAGTGAGAGTAAAAGCGTTTCTCAAAAGCTTGTCCAGAGAAGCAGGGAGCTTTCAATGTTTGCAGGAGCCATCTTAATAGCGATAGGTCTATGGGTTCTCTACGCCTATTGACGAGAGCAGGAGGGATAGTGCCTCTTCGAGAGCTTCCATGCTCTTCCTGACCTCAGGGCTCATCTCTTGAAAGAGTCCTATCTGCTTCGGCTGTATCCCTATTAGGATGAACTTTGCCCTCAAATTCTGCTTTAGATATCCAACAAGAAGCTTTAAAGGGAGCTTGTGGGTGGAGTATGTTTCCCCCAGTGTGCCTTCCGGGTCGGCAAATATCAAATCGCCCGGTTTCCCGTTGAAGTGAACTGCATCTATGAACATCACATGGGAGGGCATTTCCCTTATTATCCTGCCAGCATAGCTCTCGGGCATCTCACCACAGTTCAGAATAGTCACCTTTGGATTTCTCACCTTTTTTTTGAGATTCTCGGCTATTAAAACTCCAAGGGCATCATCTCCCCGTGTATCGTTCCCTATCCCGCATACTATGACCTTTTTCGCTCCCTTCAAGAACTTTTCGAGCTCTTCAAGCATTTCCATCACCAGAAAATTAAAGGGAGTCTAGAACTCCCCCGATTATCTTTCCAAACTCGCTTTCCAGAAGTTTCTTAACATCCCCCACTTTGGAGTCCAGATCGTGGTATAGGGGAATTCCCGCCAGATACGGGATTTCAAACTCTTTCGCAATATTTTTGATGGTGCTGTGCGGGGGGAGTGGCTCCGAAGGGAGTAGCTCCGAAGGGAGTATCATATTCTCCACTATGCCAAGGATGTTTAAGTTCTGCTCCCTCAAAAATCCCAGGAGTTTCCTAACCACGTTAACTGCCAGCTTTGAGGGTGTTGCCACCACCAAGAACTCTCCCTTTTTAAGGAATCTCACGACATCCAAGAATTGGTCAGCCATCCCTGGAGGCATGTCTATTATGAGGAAGTCAAGCTCGTCCCATCTCGTTATTGCGAGGAGCTCTATTAAAGCGTCGCTTATCTCCATACCTCTGAGTGGTGTTGGTTTATCCTCCGAGTAATAGACTATGCTCATGAACTTTATCCCGTGAACTGTTGGTGGAATCACACCCCTATCCTCCTCGGGAAATTCCCTGGGCTCAAAGCCTAAAATGACGTGGTCGCTCGCTCCATGGAAGTCCAGATCAAGAAGGCCGACCCTGTATCCTTTTTTGGCGAGGGATAGGGCAAGGGTCGTTGAAACGAGGGACTTTCCAACGCCTCCTTTCCCGCTCACAACGGGAATTATGCGCTTGACCTTTTCCAGACGTCCTTCAATGGCTTTAATCCTGGGATCCATCATTCTCCATCCCCTTCCACTTTTATGGCTGCCAGATAAACTCCTCTCCCCTTAATGACTTCAAAATCCCGGCTTCCACACTCGGGACACGCCAGAAATGCATGAACAACCTCCGGGATGAAATGGATGTCTTCCTTGATTCTATCGTCAAAGCTCTCCTTGACCTCTTTGAGCTTCCAGAGGTTTCCACAGTTTCTGCATTTAAACTCTGCATCCTCAACTTCGAATTCTATCTCGGCATCCTCCGCTATTGTCCCTTTTACGAGCTCGCCTATGGCGAACTTTAGGATCCCTTCGTCTATATCTTGGAGTTCCCCAAGAACTATCTTGAGAGCCAGAATCTTGTCCTTTCCATTCTGTTGAGCAAAGTCTATTGCAGTCCTCACAATTCCATCAGCCAACGCCCATTCGTGCATTCTCCTCACCCTCTTTTAATCATAGGAGTCGGACCTTATAAAGAGTTGAGTTTTTAACGAATGGTTTACATAGTATTTGAGATTTAAAGTTGATTCCCTTAAATTTTCTCTAATCCCTTCATACTGAATGAATTTTTTTGATGTCCATTTTGAAAGGAGAAATGGACATACTGTTAGGATAAGAGGAATGCTTATGATAATGCCCGCAAAAGAGGATAAAACCCCTCCACCACTGTCAGCCTACCATATTTATTCTAACAGCACCGAAATGGACATAAAAATCCATAAATGCTTTTTATGACTCAAAAAATGTTAAATACTCATTGGACAGATATGGGGACGGTGAATTATATGTCCGAGATAGAGCGAGCCCTTCAAACATTTCACTCGATAAGGGTCAGCGATATAATGCCCTCTATAGTTACCATGCCCATTGTTACCTTGGACGCTCCCCTCGTGGATGTATTGAAGCTTTTGAGAACGAGGCATCACGTATGGGTTGTTAAGAGCAGGGAGGATATGGAGCTTGAAGGGGTCATAAGGTATTTCGATGTAATGAACGTTTTGCTCCCTCCAGAGGATACAAAGGCGAGATTCGGCAATATAAGTGCTCTCTTTAAGTCAATTCTCGGGGGTGCTGAGAGGGCTGAGGATGTTATGGAGAGGAATGTGATGACGATCGAAGATGATGCAACGGTTCTGGATGCATTGAAGAGAATGAGGCATTATAAAATTCAGATTCTGGCTATAGTTGATGAAAAAGGACGTCTGGTTGGTGAAGTAAGCCTCAGAATGCTCATAGACGAATTCCTTAGACTGATGAAGCTGGGTGGTGCACAATGGACGCAACATGGCTCCTCTTCACGCTCGGAGTAGCACTCATATTTGGAAAGATAGGCGACCATTTAATGGAGAGGGTTGAGCTTCCCGGAGTTCTTGGAGAAATTCTCATGGGTATGATTCTCGGAAACCTCGTGTATTTTGGTCTTGTAAGTCCGGAATATTTAACCCTCCACCCCAGTGATACATTTGAGTTTCTGGCTAAGCTTGGAATAATATTCCTTCTCTTTTTGGGAGGTCTTGATACTGAGGTGGAAATGCTGAAAAAAACGGGTTCTATTGCTACGGTTTCAACTGTTTTGGGTGTTTTTGTTCCTCTGATCCTCGGATGGTTTGGCCTCAAATTGATGGGATATCCTTCTAGGGAGGCTTTTGCCGGTGGAATCCTCCTAACCGCCACGAGCATTGGGATAACGGTCAGAGTTATGATGGATCTCGGGGTTCTGAGGAGCGAAGTTGGGGCGGCTTCTTTAAGCGCGAGTGTCATGGATGATTTCCTGGGCATAGCTCTAATCATATTTGCCGTTGGAAGTGGGAGTGTTCTTGGATTGATAAGCAAAATGGCTGTCTTTTTTATAATAACCGGGATCGTGGCGTGGTATACTGTGGATAAGTATCTTCGCTTTGCAGAGTGGCTTCATGTTGAAAAGGGAGTTTTAGCAATGGTTCTTGCTTTGATGTTTCTCTTCTCCGCCCTTGCACAGCACTGGTTTGATGCGGCAATAGAAGGAGCATTCATGGCGGGTATCGTTTTGTCCAGACTTCCAGAGGGCAAGAAGCTTATGGAGGAAATTAAATCAATAGCCTACGGACTTGTGGTTCCAATATTCTTTGTTTACACCGGAGCAATGCTTGATTTGAGGGTCTTTGCAAGCAGAGATGCTCTTACACTTGCCGCGGTCTTGAGCATCATAGCGGTCATTGGAAAGGTTGCAGGGAGGGGTTTTGGTGCGATAATTATGGGATGGGACTTTAAAAAGTCTCTCCAGATGGGGATTGGTTCAATTCCAAGGACGGAAGTTGCCCTGGTGGATTTGATGGTGGCCATTCACGGAGGAGCGATTCCTCAAAGCGATGCCCAGAAATTCATAGCGGCAACACTCATATTCATAACGGTCTCCGTGCTCATAACTCCACCCCTTCTGAAGTGGGCGTTTAGGGAGGATGTGGAAGCTATGAAGAGGGGTGAGATGGAGGAGAGGAAGAGCAGCATAAGCGAAACAAAGAAGAAAATTGCCGAGACAAAGAAGCCTAGAAAGATCTTGAAGAGATAATGCTAAGAAAACTCAATCCTCAAATCAACATCCAGACCTTCGAAGGCTTCCTTTATCTGCTCCTCAAAAATCTCGGCTTCCGGATCATCCTTGGGAACATTGAGCATTATCTTTATCTGTCGTCCCCTTATCTCGGTTCCTCTGTATTTGTGACCCTGCAGAACGCTCTCTCCTGTGAGGGGATCTATAACCGCGGCTAAAATCAGCTTTACAAAGCCTTCATCTATATCTCTTCTACCCTGAAGCACATCCCATTTTGCCAGCGCCTGCTTCAGCCCTTCAGCTGCCAGCACGGCGCAGTGGAACTTTATCTGGGGCAAACCCCCGAGAGCCTCCACTATATCCTTAAATTTTATCTTTTTAACATCCTCCACACTCTTTCCAATTATCATCTCCGTAAGTATTGAAGCCGTTGCTATGTTTGCAGCACATCCATAGCTCTTGAATTTTGCATCTACTATCCTTTCATCTTCAATTTTGAGATAGAGCTTTATCATATCTCCGCATGCGGGGCTTCCGGCTTTGGCGGTGACGCTGGGATTATCAATCTCACCAACATTCTTTGGATGGAGAAAATACTGCAGAACTTTCCTTGAGTAGCCTATTCTCTTTTTTTCATCCCAGTTTTTAGCATCAAATCTTTCCACCTATCTCACCTTCTTTATGATGATTCTCCAGACACCTTCTTTCTCCTCAATTTCCACTATCTCCTGTCCGGTCTCATCGGCAGCCATGGCTATCTCGCCTTTGCTAAGCTCGTGAGTCCCCACAATCTCTATGAGTTCTCCAATTTTAGCCCTCCTTAGGGCTTTTCTGAATTCGTTGAGGGGCACCGGACATGGCTTTCCAATCACATCGATCTTTATCATTTTTTACCACCATAGATACTAATTTTATTCAACTCCGTAATGATACCCCAAATTTCTTGGCCTCTGATTGTTTCCGCTTTTCCATTACATTAACCCCAATCATTTTTTACCACCGTAAATGCTTATCTCCCTCAGTTTTATAACCACATCCTTCAGGATCTCATAGGCTTGGGTTATCTCTTCTTCCGTCGTCCACTTGCTCAATCCAAGTCTGACAGAGCCGTGGGCATCTTCAAAAGATCCTCCAATCCCCCTTATCACATGGCTTGGAAGGAGATCCTGAGAGTAGCATGCTGAACCGGTGGAGAAGACGAGACCCCTCATGTCGCAGTGGAGTAAAATGCTCTCACCTTCTACATAGCTAAATGAGACGTTTACATTGTTTGGAAGCCTTCTATCTCCCGTGGGACCGTTTAATTTGGTATCTGGGATTGTGAGAAGCATATCTATCAGCTCATCCCTGAGCCCCGCCATTCTTTTTGAATCTTCATAATCTATGAGTTCCACCGCTTTTCCAAAACCAACTATGGCGGGAACGTTAATCATTCCGGGTCTGAGCCCTCTTTCTCTCAAATCTCCATCGAGGAGGGGTTTTATTTTAACTCCTTTTCGGATGTAGAGAGCGGCGATTCCTTTGGGTCCGTGAATCAGGTGGGATGTTATGCTCATCAAGTCAACGCCGAGTCTCTTCACGTCTATCTTCACCTTCCCAAAGGCATGATTGGCATCCACATAGAGGAGCGCTCCTTTATCGTGTACCATCTCCGAAATTGCCCTCACGTCCTGGATAGTTCCTATCTCAAAATTTCCGAGGTGAGTGGCGAATAGTATGGCTCCCCCAAGGTTTTCCTCCAGCTCTGCAAGGTCAATGAAGCCCTCTCTATCAACACCGACTTCATGGGTTTCAAATCCCCATTCTCTAAGTCTTTCAACCGTTTTTAAAATGGCTTTCCTTTCTATTCTGCTGGTAAGAACTTTTCCCTTTCCCCCAGCCCATGCAAC